>NZ_JCBDGX010000092.1:0-14293 GCF_059834345.1 Vibrio sp. R11-SG3-ISO3-SZ | reverse complement strand
TTCGAACTCAATCGCGCTCTCTGGACACGCTTTTTCACACAAGCCGCACTGCACGCAATCTTGCTCGACAAACTGCAAAGAGGGCGATTGACCGTCGGTATGTAAGGCGCGCGTCGGACACACCGCCACGCAGCTCATGCAAGAGGTACACTTAGTGCTGTCACACTTCACTTGACCATAAGGCGCATGAGCAGGAACATCGGCGATAACCTGGCTTGGCGGGTAGTGCTGCGCGAGGGCATCTAAACAGCTAAACAGACGCTGACGTTTGTTGCCACTGATCTCACCCAAAGAGATGCTTAACGGCTCGGTGATCAACTGAGGTATCGTGCTGCGCAGTGACTCGATATAGAGTAGCTCAATACGCGAGGTATCAATCCCTAGTTGCGCAAGAAAGCGTTGAGCAGTGTCAATCTCACTATTGAGTACGCGCAATATGGTTTGTGGCATGTGCTGACTGACGGCAAACAACACTTGGCAAGCGCCATTGCTCAATGCTGCAAACCACGTATCGATACCGACGCTGGCGATCTCTTCCAACTCGACGGGAATAACATTGTCAGGTAACTGCTTAAGCGCTATGACGTTGTAACTTTCATGGCGTTCACTGCAAAATAGAAGGACGGGCGCTTGGCCGTTGTGCTTGCGGTAGTTGGCCAATAGACGCTCAACAAACGTCTGCGTTTGTGTCGGGTTAGGTAGCGCGTAATGAATCGCTTCCGTCGGGCAGCTGGTTGCACAGGTGCCAACCCCTTGGCAGAGAAACGGATTAATCTCTATCTTATGCCCCGTTTTCTCACTCCCTTGGCTGGAAAGTGCGCCTGCCGGACAGGCATCGACACAGCGCTCACACCCTTTGACACCTCGTGAGCTGTGCGCGCACAAGTCGGTATCGAGACGAAAATATTTAGGCTTATCAAAGGTGCCTTTTAAGGTCGGTATCTCTTCAAGCGCTTGAGTCAGTTTGGGGTAACCTCGGCCTACAGGGTAATAACCCGGCACCGGCACTTCTTCACTCATGCAACTGCTTAAGCAGAGATCAAGCACAATATCGAATTGACTGCGGCCCAGTGTTGCAGCAGCGAGATTGCTTTCGCCGCCTTGACTCTCGATCATCACCTCAAATGCGCCGAGAAACCCACTTACTCGCACGCTGCGAGTAAAGTAAAGGGATGGATGTGTGCCCGCTTCTCCGTCGGTAGAAAGCAAAGTAACGCTGCCCATCATAGTTAACTGCTCGGCAGCGCTCTCGATAATGGCGGTTGGGCCAATGATCAGCGTATCGCCTTGGCTTTCATAACTGACGGTGGGTGGGATGAGGTTGGCAAGCTCAACCGTGCTTTGAATGGCGGCGGCGCGTGCTAGGCCATTGATTGACTGACTTTGTTCGAGCAGTTGCCTTAAGCCAAGTTCGCTAGGCAGGTGTTGACCTCCCCCACCTTGCGCCGGGTAACTGCTCACGTGTGTGTGATCATGCATTGCTGCGTTCCAGTGTTTTATTATCGTTTTATTTTGATGGAACAGAACAAAGCAAATGCCATACCAAAAAATAATTTCAAATTAATCAGTAAATTAGCTCTATTTTATAAACAGTTAGTGCTGATCAGCTAAAGACCATAAAAAAAGGTGAGACAATTTGTCTCACCTTTTCTTTATCTCTTGGTCAAAATGTCCCTTATTACAATGTGGGATCTTTTGTCCCACTCACATTAACGGGATCTGCGATCTCTGGGAGCTCTTCATCCGAATGCGTGTCAAGATCAGAGCATGACGTGTCTGCTTGCGACGGTTCTTCTATCGGGTCGCTGGTGGATGCCTTATCTTGTTCACCCATCCAGTCACGCAATTGACTCACCACATCGCTGGATAAGCTCTTGACCGCCTTAAAGTTATGATCGTAATCATTGAGATTATCGACTTCACTAAAGGCGCCGGATTGAAACAGTTGTCTTAGCGCGAGCTTTTTTATGCTCTGCTCTACATCTGATGACAATAGTGCGGCGATGTCGCCAGAGGACTTATCGAGAGAATGATGTGACGAACTACCCGGCGCTGACGTATCTTGCTTCGCCTCAACACCACTGGTCGACGGCTGTGCTCCGCTATCGTTCGAATCTTGCGCCTCTGAATCGGACGGTAAGACAGGTTGAGCCTCCTCTCTCACGTCCTCGAGTTTGCGCTGGGACCAACGCTGTAAAAAATTACTTGCCACTGGCGCGCCCTGCTCCTTTGCGTTTCTTACGTCTCACTTCGAGTAGCTCGCCGTGTCGGCCGATAAACGCTTCCATCCACGCTTGGACGGGCAGTGGCATGGCGTTGGAAAGCACTAGGTAATCGCCATCCATGTATTGCCCCGCAACACTTTGCGAAGCAGTGATCATCACGATTTTTGGCGTTTCATCGCTTTCCATAACATCCAATATTAAGAATAGCTTGGGTTGCTGAGCGCTTAAGTTGAATCGATAGTCCGTGCGCTCATCTTTAAATAAGCGCAGCGTGCTAACAAATGGCTCACCGGAGGTGGGGTTGAGCTCAAACTCCTTGAGTTGCCATTGGGTGGTTGACCAAATCCCAGTTGAAATTTCATGCGACACCAATCGGCTCGCGATGGGCCAGCTATCCTCGGTTTTAATTCGATGTATTGAGTTTGACATGGTTCACCAGCGTATCATTGTTATCAGCCCATTCGAGAAAATGAATGGCGCTCGTATTATCTATTCGCCTGACAAGACCCACTATTAATTTCTTAAAAGACGAGTCTTGAAGAACGAACAGTAAAATAACGCTCTGCAAATATCGTACCTAGCGTTGATGTGTGCGCAAAGAGACACGATGCCTCAGTCGCTCTAATAACATAGACAACAGAGTGCACATCGATCGTACTTAATGAGGTTGAGTATTCTAAATATTGATCTCACTAGAGTTTAGGAACGCAAATTGCTATATGTTTGTCTCAACAACAATACAAACCCATGCGAAAGGCCGTGTCGACGTGAAACCCAACATCATTAAAACCCAACCCAACCCTCAGCAAACGATTGAAGTCGACGTTTATGACGAGTACGGAGAGAAACTCGTTAAGCAGATCGCCTGTGAGCGTCCGTTGACTGTGATGCTCAATTGGAAAGAAGTGGTCACGCTGATGACACTCGGTTCAAGACCCGAATCGTTAGTATTGGGTTATCTGAAAAACCAGAGTTTCCTCACTGACCCGGACGCGATTGAGTCGGTGATCATCGATTGGGAAACGCACACCGCTGCGGTGGTAACCAAAGAGGATATTGAACACGTTGAAGGTGCGCTAAAGAAAAAGACGGTCACGTCGGGCTGCGGTCAAGGCACCATGTATGGCAATGTCATGAAGCAACTGGAGGGGTATCAAGTCCCGCAAATCTCGATCAAGCAAAGCGCCACCTACCAAGCCCTAGAAGCGCTCACCCATTACAATGATACCTACAAAAAAGCCGGCGCGGTGCATGGCTGCGCGATTTGTCAGGGCGATCAAGTGCTCTCTTTTGTCGAAGATGTAGGCAGGCACAATGCGGTAGACACCTTGGCGGGTGAGATGTGGATCAATCAAGAGTCCGGCGAGGATAAAATCTTCTATACCACGGGTCGCTTGACGTCTGAGATGGTGATTAAAGTCGCGCAAATGGGCATTCCTGTTCTGCTCTCGCGCTCTGGTGTCACGCAAATGGGGTTAGAGCTTGCTGAGCAGTTTGGCATCACCACCATTGCGCGCGCCAAAGGGCTTCGTTTTCAGGTCTTTACCGGCGCGCAAAAAATGGTGTTTGATGTCAAAGGGGAAACGAGTAGCGGGACGCGTTAAGACTCTAAATCTTCTAAGCAACATCAATCAACGCGACCTACAAAAACGGCCGCCTCAGGATGCTTTCTATCGAAAGAGTACCTGAAGCGGCCGTTATCATTCATCTAGGATGGCATTGATGATGTCATCCTAGGGATCGTCCATTAGCCATCGATGCCTTTGGCTTTCAAGAACTCAGCGTAAGTGCCTTTGAAGTCAGTGATCTTACCGTCTTTGAGTTCGATGATTCGTGTCGCCAAAGAGTCAACAAAGACGCGGTCGTGCGAGACGAAGAACAAGGTGCCCTTGTATTGCTCTAGCGCATTGTTGAGTGATTCGATCGATTCCATGTCCATGTGGTTGGTAGGCTCATCCATCAACAACATGTTGGGTTTATGCATCATCAATTTACCCAACAACATGCGGCCTTGTTCACCACCAGAAAGCACTTTGACGGACTTTTTGATGTCATCTTGTGAAAACAACATACGGCCTAAGAAGCTGCGAATCACTTGCTCGTCGTCACCCTCTTGTCGCCATTGACCCATCCACTCCATCAAGTTCATGTCTTCTTCAAAGTCATGCGCATGATCTTGGGCGTAGTAACCAAGGTTTGAGTTTTCAGACCACTTATAAGTCCCCGATTTCGGCTCAAGGACGCCAGCAAGCGTGTTGAGCAACGTGGTTTTACCCACACCGTTTTCACCGATAATCGCGACGCGTTCGCCCACTTCAAAAATCGCATTGAAGTTTTCAAATAGCATGGATTCAAAACCTTGGCTTAGGTTTTCCACTTCCAATGCATTTCGGAACAGCTCTTTTGATTGCTCAAAACGGATGAACGGGTTTTGACGGCTTGATGCTTTGACTTCTTGCAATTGAATCTTATCAATTTGCTTTGCGCGAGAGGTGGCCTGCTTAGCTTTTGAAGCGTTGGCAGAGAAGCGCGCGACGAAGGTTTGCAGCTCGGCAATTTGCGCTTTCTTCTTCGCATTGTCGGCCAGTAGACGTTCACGCGCCTGCATGGCAGCCATCATGTATTCATCGTAGTTACCCGGGTAGACACGCAGTTCGCCGTAATCGAGATCCGCCATGTGGGTACAGACAGAGTTGAGGAAGTGACGGTCGTGCGAGATGATGATCATGGTGCAGTTACGCTGGTTTAGCGTCTCTTCCAACCAACGAATGGTGTCGATGTCCAAGTTGTTGGTTGGTTCGTCAAGCAACATGATGTGCGGGTCAGCAAACAGTACCTGAGCCAACAGCACACGCAGTTTCCAGCCTGGGGCAATGTCGCTCATCAAACCGTAATGTTGCTCTTCAGGAATGCCCACTGCGAGTAGCAATTCACCCGCTTTGGCATCGGCCATGTAACCGTCCATTTCAGCAAATTGAACTTCCAGGTCGGCCACCAGCATGCCTTCTTCTTCAGTCATTTCTGGCAAAGCGTAGATACGATCGCGCTCTTTTTTCACCGTCCAAAGCTCTTTGTAACCCATGATCACGGTATCAATCACAGTGAACTCTTCGTAGGCGAACTGGTCCTGGTTCAGTTTAGCAACGCGCTCGTTCGGGTCGTAGCTGACGTTACCGCCCGTTGGCTCTAGCTCACCACTGAGGATTTTCATAAAGGTTGATTTGCCACATCCATTCGCGCCAATCAAGCCATAGCGGTTACCTTCGCCAAACTTTACCGAGATATTTTCAAACAGCGGCTTAGCACCAAATTGCTGCGTGATGTTGTTGGTGGATATCACAATCGTTACCTTATTTTTGAAACCGTTAAAAACGGCGCCACACTACTTGCTCAAGGCGGCAACTGCAAGCCTTTTACCGCTTTTCCTGTCGTGTGATGCTTTATAGGGTGGCGACCTTGATACCGTTATCTGCTTTGCATGGCAGGTGAAGACTAAAGCAGCTGCCTTTTCCTAGTGTTGATGTGACTGAGATCTCGCCGCCCGTTTGGCTAAGTAAACTTTGCGAGACCGACAGCCCAAGGCCAGTGCCTTCGCGTTTGGTGGTGTAGAAAGGCGAGAAAATACGCGTTACATTTTCTGGCTTGATGCCGCAGCCGTGATCCTCGACTTGAATCACGACGCCAAGGATCTGCCCCTCTTCTTGCCAATCGTGACTGCGAATGATCAGCGTCCCTTCCCCTTGCATCGCATGAATGCCGTTCATCTGTAGGTTCACCAAGATTTGCAGCAGATGATGTCGATTCACTTCAGCCGGCGTGTGTGCACAAAGCTCGGTCTCAAAAGTCACTTGGCGCTTTTTACTGCCCGTCTTGACTAAGGTAATGCTCTCTTCAATGATGGGATTAACATGCTGCCAGGTGATTTCGTCTTGCACGCCGCCCTGTCGACTGTATTGCAACAAACTGCGAGTAATATTTCGGATCCGATCAATTTGACCGTGAATCGCCACTATTTCATCGTTGACTCGATGGGCTTCCTGACCGAGTTCAAATTGAATCAACTCAATATTGCCAAGGATCACCGCAGTTGGGTTGTTGATCTCGTGCGCGATGCCCGCGGTTAACTCCCCGAGCGCCGCCAGCTTCTCCCTGACCACCAGCTTATCGCGGGTTTGGTTGAGTAATTGGATATGCAGCTCCAGTTGTTGCGTCTTCTCTTCTAAACTGGCCGTGCGTTGACGCACCTGACCTTCTAACTCGCTCGCCGCCATCTCGAGCTGGCGTTTTTGTTTCTCAAGCAAGTCCAACATATTGTCAAATTGCTTGGCCAGTTGCGCCAGCTCGTGGTTTTCGTCAAGCCCTAAATCGCCAATGCGGGTCTCCTTACCCAGTTGAATCCATTTGACGACACGGTGAATGTGCTCGATAGGTTTGAACAAATCGCGCGAGCCGCGATAGACCATCACCCCAGACCCGATCAGAAGCAGCACGGTAATGATCGACACCTCAGCAATGTTGGTCATGTAGGTCATGACAAATGGCCACAGCAAGTAACCGGTATACAGCATGCCAATCACGTTATCGTATTGATCGCGCAGTGGCTGATAGGCGGTGATGTACCAAGCGTCATACACAAAGGCCAAATTGACCCACTCTTGTCCGTCCTCAAGCACGCTTTGGCGCACCTCATTAGACACGCGCGTGCCGATGGCGCGGCCGAGGCGGTCTTCACTATCGAGCGGTACATTGGTACTGACGCGGATATCATCAAGAAACAGGGTCAAGGTGCCAACCGGCCTTAAGGCATCTTGTTTGGTTGGATAAATGAGATCGCGAATTTGATCGACCAGAACGGTACTGTTGTTGAGCAGTAACCCGCCGTCTAGAAATCCCATCAGATCGCCCTGATCATCATGAATCGGCACCACAGTACGACTGATCAGCCCCTCTCTAACAATATCGTCACTGCCAAGAATGGGCACTTGAGCGCGATTTTTCAGATCGCCGCCGAGCATCTCAAGCTCTTGTTTTGACAACAGGTCAAAAAAGGATTCGCGCCGCGTGAGATCAAGAAAACGGAACTTATCTTCAATCGTATCGACACTGTGAAATCGCAAAAAATCGAGTTGGTAATCGCGCTTTTTGCTCGCCACCCATGAAATAAAATCGGCGTTGTTTTGATGCAGAGAGAGACGCTTGGATAAACGCACACGAAATTGGTAAGAATCAGCAAAGGCTTTAACGTGATTGGCTTGCTTCTCTTGAATCAGTTCGATGCTGTTGTTGGCCACGCCAAGTCGCTCAGAGACATCCACCAACGCGCTCTGCCAAGTGTATTGAATAGACCAGTAGATAGTAATGCCAATCAAGGCAATTAACGTCAGAGCGATAGGCGCGGAGGTCAAAAACATCAACCGATAGCGCACCATACTCTGAAAACGGCGTCGCCACTTATAGCTGAGGCGATTAGACATGGTCGGAGTCTTCCCACTCTTTAAACTTGCGTTCAAGCGTTTTTCTCGCCACACCCAAATCGCGCGCCGCTGCCGATTTATTGCCGTCATGCAACTCGACCACTTGGCAAATGTGCGCCTTTTCTACCTCTTTAAGTGACCAGTTATTGGGGTAACCGGTGGGTGGATTATCACTACCAAAGTCAATCAGTTCACTGCCGGTCGACACATTGACACTGATCGCGCTGTGCACAGGCAGAGTGTCGGTCTCACGCCAATAGTGCGCTGGGGGCTTACCGAGCAAAATGCAGCGCTCGATGACGTTTTTCAACTCACGAATATTGCCGGGCCAATCGTAATCGTTCAGTGCGACGATGTCTTCATGCGCCCACTTAGGATCGGGCATACCAAGCTCAGAGGCCAACATGCGCGTGAAAAAGGGGATCAACTCAATCAGGTCGAGCTTACGCTGACGAAGTGGCGCGACGTCGATTTTCAGTACATTGAGGCGATAATAGAGGTCCGCGCGAAATTGCCCTTTTTCGACCTCCTCTTGCAAGTTGCGGTTGGTGGCGGCTACAACGCGCACATCCACCGTGATCTCTCGCTCGCTACCGACCGGACGTATGGTTCGTTGCTCGAGTACCCGCAGCAGCGCCGATTGCATCGAGAGCGGCATCTCACCAATTTCATCTAAAAACAGTGTGCCGCCATTGGCCACGCGAAACAGACCTTCTCGGTTCTTCTTTGCACCGGTAAACGCGCCCGAGGTATGGCCGAACAATTCACTTTCTAATAACTCAGGTGCAATCGCACCGCAGTTCACCGGCACAAACGGCCCACTGCGTTGACTGGCTTCATGAACCCCCCTTGCGACCAACTCCTTACCCGTACCCGATTCACCCTCAATAAGTACAGAAGCGCGAGACGGCGCAAACTGAGCGATCAATTGTTTCAGTTGCTTGGTTTTTTCTGAGCCACCGACAATGTCGGTTTTGATGTGCCGCGCAACATCGCGCTTCAGCGCGTATTGATGACGCTCTGCCAAACGCTTATTCATACAGCGCTGCACCGCGGCGAGCATCTGTTCTAAGTTAAACGGTTTGAGAATAAAATCAGACGCGCCGAGTTTTAACGCGCTGATTGCTGTATCGAGATCCGCATAGCCAGTCATAAAAATCACATCGGCACGTTTATCATCGTCATCAAACGCTTCTTCCCACTCAATCCCGGATCTTCCCGGCAAATTGATGTCGAGAATGATCAGATCAAAATGGTGTTGGCTGCGCAGTCCCTCTGCCTCTTCAATGCTTCCGGCGCAGTCGACGCGCGTGAACCATTTACTCAAGGCTTTTTTTAATATCGCCTGCATGCCCTCTTCATCGTCAACGACAAGAACCGAAAAGGCATGGTATTGATTGGCTTTTTGCATATCGAGTGAGCTTGGCATAACCGCAGTGTCTGTGTTGGGTATCATTGCGCTTGAGTGTATCAACAAATGGTCTTTTCGCCCTATTTTATGTGCGACAATTTGTCCCACCTCACGTTGCGCTAATCTAACTTATTGAAATATATAAGATGATTCAATGGCATTTGAATTGCATACTAAGCGTATTCTATTTTAGTGATCACGCCTCATTTTTTGAGAGCAACCATAAAGACAATAACAATTACGGACAGTTAGCATGAAATCAACCTCACTCGTCGCCCTATCGGCGTCTTTAGCCATCGTCAGTTACTCCGCGCAATCAAGCGACTCACCTTCGCATGTACGCTTAGCCACCACGACCAGTACCTATCACTCAGGACTGCTCGACTACCTTTTGCCCAAGTTTGAGCAAGAAAGTGGCTATCGCGTCGACGTGATTGCCGCAGGAACAGGAAAAGCACTGAAGATGGGCGAGAACGGCGATGTCGATTTGGTGATGACCCACGCCCCCAAGGCCGAAGCAGCATTTGTCAACAAAGGCTACGGCGTGCTGCCTCGCGCGTTAATGTACAACGATTTTGTCTTGGTCGGCCCAGACAGCGATCCGGCCAAAGTCAGTGAGCAAGAGAGCGTGATGGATGCATTCAAAGCGATCGCAACATCAGGCGTGACTTTTGTCTCTCGAGGCGATGACTCAGGCACGCACAAAAAAGAGCTTGGCATTTGGCAACAAACCGAGATGGAACCTAACTTTGGTGGCTATCGCTCGGTAGGCCAAGGTATGGGCCCGACACTGAATATGGCCAATGAAATGCAAGGCTACACCCTGACCGACCGTGGCACTTGGTTGGCGTATAATAACAAGCTTGAGTTGAGCATCGTTTACCAAGGCGACCAAGCGCTGTTTAACCCTTATCAGGTGATTCTAGTGAATCCCAAACGCTACCCGAGTATTAATTACCAAGGCGCAAAAGCGTTCAGCGATTGGTTGGTTAATCCTCAAGGGCAAACGTTGATCAATGAGTTCAAACTCAACAACCAGCAACTGTTTGTTGCCAATGCAGAGAAGAACTGATCGTCGATGACCGTTTGGCAAACGACGCTAGAAGCGCTAGCGTTACTTATTCACTTTGATCAAGAGCTGTGGGAGATCGTTGCGGTCTCCTTTTCCGTCTCTCTCAGCGCTATTTCGATTGTATTGTTACCGGCGATTTTGCTGTCATTTTTGCTTGCCTATACTGAGTTCACGGGCAAATGGCTGCTGCTTGCGATCGTCAATACTCTACAGGCTATCCCAACGGTGGTCATCGGTCTGCTCCTCTATATGCTGCTGTCACGCGCGGGGCCACTGGGCGATTGGCAAATGCTGTTTACCCAAAAAGCGATGGTGGTTGGGCAAATGCTGATCGGCTTTCCTGTGATGGTGTCCATGATGCATGGCGCGCTTCAATCGAGCGATCGCCGCGCAGTGGAAACCGCCGTCACCCTTGGCGCCTCGATACCACGTATCATCGCCACCATGATTTGGGAAACCCGCTTTCCTCTGCTGGCGGCGGCGATTGCGGCCTTCTCACGGATTGTGACTGAGGTGGGTTGTTCTACTATGGTTGGCGGCAATATCATGGGGATCACACGAAACATCCCAACCGCTATTGCGATGGAGAGCCATAAAGGCGCATTCGCGCAAGGGGTAGCTCTGGGGATTGTGTTGCTTACTTTGGCGCTGGCGTTGAATTTTGTACTCACTTCGATGCGTGGCAAAGGCCATCTTAGAAATCAATAAGGCTCGACTATGACCATCAAACTTAACGCGACCCAATTGTCGATGCGCTTTAAAGACCGAGTGCTGTTTCACATTCCTCGTCTGACGATTGGCCCTAATGACGCCATCTACCTTAAAGGGGCCAACGGCGTCGGTAAGACGACACTGCTTAAAATTCTCTCGGGCTTAATCAAGCCCACTACAGGTCAAGTATTGGCACAAAACGATCACTGGCTACAACGCCTCTTCCCAAGGCTTGGCCGCAGTGACGTTATCTATTTGCATCAGTCTCCTTATCTGTTTGATGGTAGCGTCTATCAAAACGTGGTGTATGGGATAAAGTTTCAGCAAGCAACGGCAAAAGACAAGCGAGCGCAAGTTATTCAAGCGCTGCGCATGGTAGGATTAGAAACCTTGGCCGATGAGCACATTTCGGTGCTCTCAGGTGGTGAAAAGCAGCGAGTGGCGATGGCTCGAGCGTGGATTCTGAAACCGTCGATTCTGTTAATGGATGAACCGAGCGCCTCACTCGACCAAGCGTCTATCGAGCGTTTGGTATTGATGGCGAAGGATTTATTAGATCGAGGTTCGAGTATCGTCGTCACCAGTCACCAGCAAAATGCCCTAACCAATTTGTGCCGTAAGCAGTGGTGGATTAAAAAGACAACGCTAATCGAATCGCCGCTGCTGCACGTCATTTCAGAACAAGCAAAAGAGAATAACTATGCTTCATCCAACGCAAACTAGTTGGGTTATCTTAGCGGGTGGGCAAGCAACCCGAATGGGTGGACAAGACAAGGGGCTGATTACGCTCAGCGATAAACCGTTGATTGAACATGTCTACCAACGTCTTGCGACGCAAACCTCCCAGATTGCTATTAATGCCAACCGCAACCTTAAGCGTTACGGGCAGATGGCGCCGGTTTTTGAGGATCAATTCAAAGACTTCCCCGGACCACTCGGTGGCATTCATGCCGGCCTTCACTATGCACTGGCGAAATCCTCATCCCCTTGGGTAGGATTTGTACCGTGTGACAGCCCGATGATCAATCTCGATCTGGTGGAACGTTTTTGTGAGGCGATTGACGATGGCGTTGAAATCTTGGTCGCCCATGATGGCGATCATCTGCAACCGGTCTTTACTCTGTTTCACACCACCGTTCTGCCAAGGCTTGAGGCGTTCTTACGCCGAGGCGATCGCAAAATCATCCTCCTCTACCAAGAGTGTCAGACCAAATGGGTCGATTTCAGTGATTCGCCCGATTGTTTTGTCAATCTCAATACCCCTGAAGAATTGCAGCGTTTTGGACACCTTACCTCATGAATAGATCGTTTTATGCCGAGCTTGGCGTACCAGTGCTTGGTTTTGCTGCCTACTCAGGCACAGGAAAAACTACCCTACTTGAAGCCTTATTGCCCAAACTAACCCAGGCAGGGTTGCGCGTCGGCATGCTCAAACATGCGCACCACAACTTTGACGTCGACAAACCCGGTAAAGACAGCTACCGACTCCGTAAAGCGGGCGCCAGCCAAATGCTAATCGCTTCACACAATCGCTACGCTCTGATGACAGAAACACCGCAAGCAGAAGCGCAGTTTGACTATTTGCTTAAACGATTCGATCGCAGCGCACTCGACGTCATTTTGGTGGAAGGCTGTAAGAACATTGCGTTCAACAAAATCGAACTGCATCGTGAAGCGGTAGGAAAACCTTGGCTATACCCGACGGACAGCAACATTATCGCCGTGGCCTCGGACAGCGACTCACTCGACACCTCGCTACCCACACTTAATATCAATGACCTCGATGGTATTGCGCAGTTTGTTCAAGACTATATTGTGCAGAGCTCGCAACAACACGTCCGACAAAGTATCCAACAAAGCGCATCCACACCGGCCAGTTGCGACGCCCTCTCGCCAGCGTTTCTCTCGGTTGAGCAAGGACGAGCCAACATACTTGCCGCGGTAAGCCCGATTGAAGAGCGTGAAACCGCCTCCATCCAGAGCAGTTACCAACGCGTATTGGCTAAACCGGTCACCTCACCGATCGATGTACCAGCGTACACCAATTCAGCGATGGATGGGTTTGCCATTCGCGGCGACGATCTTAATCGCAGCCACTACCAGGTTGTGGCGCAAGTCTTGGCAGGTTCGAGCTACGATCGCCCACTCGAACCTGGTCAAGCGGTCAAAATCATGACTGGCGCTCCGGTGCCAATCAACGCCGACACTGTGGTGATGCGTGAACAAGCGCAAACAGACGGTGACAATGTCACCTTTGCAGGCGCGAGCATTAAAGCTGGCCAGAATGTGCGTATGGCCGGGGAAGACCTAAACATCGGCAGCGCGGTGTTTGATGCGGGTCAGCGCCTCAACTCGCCGGAGATGGGTATGATGGCGTCACTCGGTTTTGCCGAATGCGAGGTTTACCGCCGTCTTAAAGTGGCGATATTCTCCACTGGCGATGAAGTGCAAGCCCCAGGCTGCGCGGCGCAAGCCAACACCATTTACGACTCGAACCGCTTTACACTGTTTGGTTTACTTACCCAGTTAGGCTGCGACATCATCGATTTAGGGATCATTGAGGATGATGAGCAAACCATGACACAAGTGATTGCTGAAGCGGCCAACCAAGCCGATGTGATTATTACCTCTGGCGGCGTGTCCGTCGGCGATGCCGACTTTATCAAACTGGCGCTTGAGCGATTAGGCAGCATCGATTTTTGGCGCATCAATATGCGCCCGGGGCGACCTCTGGCCTTTGGTCAAGTGCAAGGTATCCCATTTTTCGGTTTGCCCGGTAACCCGGTTGCTGTGATGGTGTCGTTCATTAACTTTGTTGAACCTGCGCTGAGAAAGATGCAGGGCGAAACCGGCTGGAAGCCACTCAAGGTGCCCGCCATTGCCACTGAGAATTTACGCTCTCGCCTTGGTCGCACCGAGTTTAGCCGCGGCATCTATCACATCAATGCCAACGGACAGTTGTGCGTCGCCACCACTGGCAGTCAGGGTTCCGGCATTTTGCGCTCAATGAGTGAAGCTAACTGTTTGATTGAGATTTCACCCAGCGTTGATACGGTTAAAGTGGGTGAAAGCGTGACAATCCTCCCACTCCAAGGCAGAATCTAACCCTAACGACGATCCTTATGATCGCATCACGATTCGATTTGCCAGCGTGGATGCTAACCAAAGCCTCCACGCTTTAGTGACTTATATAGAGAAGATTTATGGCGCGTACCATCCTCTACACCTACAAAGGTGAAGACAAAACCCTGACTTTTTCCTACCAGCAGCATCGCAATATTCATGAAGCCGTCGCCGAAGCGGAAGGTCTTGATATTTCAGCATATCTCAAAATGGAGCAGCAAATCGAAGCCGTCTCTGACACCAAGGCGATGCGCAACTACCGCGACAACCACTTCAG
>NZ_JCBDGX010000091.1:0-63989 GCF_059834345.1 Vibrio sp. R11-SG3-ISO3-SZ | reverse complement strand
CCAGACCTGAGAGGCCAGAAGCGACAACGGCGGCTTTTGCTGGGCCACCACGCATGTGACCAAGTAGCGAGAAGGCCACTTTAATAAAGTAAGCGCCAGCCCCAGCGCGCTCAAGCATGGCGCCAAAGAGGACGA
Organism: Vibrio sp. R11-SG3-ISO3-SZ; assembly: GCF_059834345.1. Classification (NCBI taxonomy): domain Bacteria; kingdom Pseudomonadati; phylum Pseudomonadota; class Gammaproteobacteria; order Vibrionales; family Vibrionaceae; genus Vibrio; species Vibrio sp. R11-SG3-ISO3-SZ. The sequence continues at coordinate 63,854 of NZ_JCBDGX010000091.1, read as the reverse complement.
AAAGGAAAACAAACGAGGTCGAGACGCCCAGTGCCACACCAAATACGCCTTCGGTAGTGAGCCAAAGGTGAGACATGGCTTTATTGAGGCTCGCCCCTTTGTGAGCGATGACGTCTGGCATGTAAGGGCCGCCGAAGGTATAGAGTAAAAATACCGCGGCTACCGCCATCAATGGTGGCCCAAGTGCTCGGCGTGTCGCTTCAAGGAGCAAAATCATCCCAGTGACCGCGACCACAATATCTAAGGTGGTCGGCGCGCCAGAGCGACCCGCGAGCTCGGTGTAGAACAAGTAGATGTAGGCAGCAGAGAAGCTGCCAGCCAGCGCTAATAACCAGTCCACCACGGGAATGGTATCGCGCGGAGAGTTTTTCATGGCCGGATAGGCAGTAAAGGCAAGAAAAACCGCAAACATGAGGTGAATGGAACGAGCTTCGGTGTCGTTCAGTACGCCAAAATTGAAAATAAACGGCAAAGGTGAGGCATACCAAAGTTGGAAGAGTGACCAACAAAGCGGCACAAACCATAAGATACGTCCGGCGATGCCACTAGGGGCACGCGCGCCAGTATCGGCTTGGGCAACCATTTCTTGCACATCAGGAGACGGAGTGGTTGTCTTCGACATGGTCTTTATCCTTGTTATAAATGATTCATTTGGTCACGACGTCAGTCGCAGTCAGAATCTTTATTGGCCTCTTTCAGTGTAGCGAAAAGAAGCCATATTGCTTTATTCCTGCCCACGCGCCGCCCAGCGTATTGGCATTGTGTGGGGAAGAGTGACCTTGATTGCATCGTCGACGTGCCATGCGCGGCGAGGTCTGCATTCTCAGTACCGTTGGGTTATTACTATAAAACGAAGAAGGGTTTCAAAAATGTGAAACCCTAAAAGAGACATTGGGAGCGGCCCTTATACGGGCGCTACAAACCCGAGCGCCATGTCCCGGGTTTGTACAAAGTGGCTTATTTCAGTAGGCCAACTTCTTTGTAGTATTTCTCTGCACCTGGGTGAAGAGGGATAGAAAGACCAGCTTTCACCATGTCTTCTTTCTTCAGGTTTGCAAACGCAGGGTGTAGGCGCTTGAAGGTATCGAAATCTTCAAATACCGCTTTCGCTACGTTGTACGCGACGTCGTCAGACACGTTGGCTGTGGTTACCATAGTCGCTGCTACACCAAAGCTGTTTACGTCGTTTTCAGTGCCGCGGTACATGCCGGCAGGTACTGTGCTGTATGCGTAGTAAGGGTTGTTTGCAACGATGGCATCGATTTTCTCGCCCGTTGCAGACACTAGCTTCGCATCACATGATGTGGTCGCTTCTTTGATCGATCCATTTGGATGACCCACAACGTAAACGAACGCGTCAATTTTGTTGTCACACAGCGCTTGAGAACGCTCAGAGCCTTTTAGCTCAGACGCTAATTTGAAGTCGTCGTTGGTCCAACCCATGGCTTCCATGACCACACCCATGGTTGCACGGTCGCCAGAACCCGGGTTACCGATGTTGACGCGCTTACCTTTTAGGTCAGACACGTTGTCGATGCCCGCATCACTGCGTGCGATGATGTTAAATGGTTCGGTGTGTAGAGAGAACATAGCGCGTAAATCTTTGTACGGGCCTTGTTCAGCAAACTTACTTGTACCGTTGTAACCGTGATATTGCCAGTCAGACTGAACGATACCAAAATCCAGCTCACCAGCACGGATGGTGTTGACGTTGTAGATCGAACCACCGGTTGATTCTACAGAGCAACGAATATTGTGTTCTTTACGGCCTTTGTTCACCAGTTTACAAATGGCGCCGCCCGTCGGGTAGTAAACACCCGTAACCGAACCTGTACCAATTGTGATGAACTCTTGTGCGTTAACGGCGCCAGCACCCATTACAGCAGCTGCAATCGCACCGACTTTAATAAGTTTGTTCAATGCCATGAATTTCCCTTCCTTATTCATTATTAGCCCCTTAGCAAGTGTAGTTGCTTTGGGCGTTTCCTCTTACTGGAAACGGCATCTTTTTCAATCCGTATGTTGAAAAAGTGGCTGAATAATACCAAAAAATTGGCACATAATTACACGTATGTTAACTAATGTAGCGATTTGGGCTGATTGTGAGGAGAATGTATAGGGATTGTTCTGTGATGATTTTTTCAGAAAATCAATTACTTACGGTTGCTTTGTCGGGATTGTTGGATTTTAATCAGGATGTGATGCAGATCACGCTGAATGAGCGTCAGCGCGATCATCAAAAGCGTCAATAATATGAAACGTTAGCCAGTGTACTCGAACAATTCGCACACTGATTTGAACAGTTGCTTGGTCGTGATGCTCAGTGTTGGGGTAATAAAGATGGTGTCATCACCGGCGACAACGCCCAAAATACCTTCTGCTTTGCCTAAAGAGTCCAATAAACGGGCAATCAGCTGCGCCGCGCCTGGGCCTGTGTGAATCACGACTAAGGCCTCGTTGTGATCGATATCGAGCACTAACTCACGCAGTGAGCTTGAAACGGTAGGGACACCCAGTTCGGCAGGCAAGCAGTAGACCATCTCCATTTTGGCGTTGCGAGTACGCACTGCGCCAAACTTAGTCAGCATCCGTGAGACTTTTGATTGGTTGATGTTGTCAAACCCTTCATTTTTCAGTGCATCAACGATGTCACCTTGCGAGCCAAATCGCTCTTCTTTCAATAGGGCTTTGAACGCTCTCACTAAGCTATCTTGTTTTTCTGAATGGCGCATGTTTCTTCCACCAGTAGTGTCTATACAGGAAGTGAATATTCTCGCATAGCTATGCAGTTATAGCTATGGAAAAGCTGAAATTCTGTCTAGCGTATCACTGTAAACTGGCGAAAAACGCCAAGGACAAAAGAGGGCTTAACCCTTTGTCATACAAGGTAGAACAGGGGATAATGCGCGTGAAATTTGTAGCACGTTAATGGTGGATTGCGCAAGGTCGCAAAGCTGACGTTAATTGATTGTAATCAGGATGTGATTGGTTTAGCTTGGACACACCTGAGTACAGAATACCCTACAAGATACATATAAGAGATCCATCTCAAGGAGAACTACAATGAAAGTAGCTGTTATTGGTGCCGCTGGTGGCATCGGTCAAGCCCTAGCCCTTTTACTGAAAAACCGCCTTCCTGCAGGCTGCGATCTGGCTTTGTATGACATTGCGCCAGTGACGCCGGGTGTAGCTGCGGATCTAAGCCACATCCCAACGCCTGTGTCTATCAAAGGTTACGCCGGTGAAGATCCAACACCTGCACTTGAAGGTGCCGATGTTGTTCTTATTTCTGCAGGTGTGGCTCGTAAGCCAGGTATGGATCGCGCCGATTTGTTTAACGTCAACGCAGGTATCGTTAAGTCGTTGGCAGAAAAGATCGCGGTGGTCTGCCCGAAAGCCTTAGTGGGCATCATCACTAACCCAGTGAATACGACAGTGCCTATCGCAGCTGAAGTGCTTAAAAAAGCGGGCGTGTACGACAAGCGTCGTCTGTTTGGTGTAACGACACTGGACGTGATTCGCTCTGAAACCTTCGTGGCTGAATTGAAAGACAAAGATCCAGGTCAAGTGCGTGTACCGGTGATCGGTGGACACTCTGGCGTGACGATTCTTCCACTACTGTCTCAAGTGGAAGGTGTGGAATTTAGCGCCGAAGAAGTGGCCGCTCTCACCAAACGCATTCAAAACGCAGGTACAGAAGTGGTTGAAGCGAAAGCGGGTGGCGGTAGCGCAACGCTCTCTATGGGCCAAGCTGCGTGTCGTTTCGGCCTTGCGTTAGTGAAAGCACTGCAAGGTGAAGAAGTCATCGAGTACGCGTACGTTGAAGGTGATGGTGAGCACGCCCCATTCTTTGCTCAACCAGTGAAACTGGGTAAAGAGGGTGTTGAAGAAGTGCTTAGCTACGGTGCGCTCAGTGCGTTTGAGAAAGATGCGCTTGACGGCATGCTAGAGACACTAAACGGTGATATCCAAACCGGTGTTGAGTTCGTGAAATAACGACCAACCACTCTGATTTGAGCGGCCTCCTTGTGAGGCCGTTTTTATTTGTCGCGTCTGACGGTGATCCTGACGATGGCACTTCTCGTAAACAGGCAAAAAAGAGGAGTCACCCAATGGACGTGTGTCAAGTTACAAAAGGTATGATGGTCGAATGCGCTGAGGGGCGAGGCGAAGTTTTGGTGGTCGACAGACAGACTAACATCGCCTTAATCCAAGATCCAAAGTCAGGCTTTCAGTTCGCGGCGCTGGTGAGTGATCTCGCCAATGTGCCAGAGTCGTACGGCGAATGAATGACGCGCTTGGGGAAGGGCCCATCTTTTCCCTTACTCAATCTTGCTAATCAACCTCTCTTGCCGAGCAATATCTACGGACAATAAAAGCGAAAAAGCGAGCCGGGTTAGGCTCGCTTTTTGTTTAGAGTTCCTCAGGTTAGAGTCCCCTAAGGCAACCTGAACATTGCCGTTATTTGCGCACCGCAATCGCTTCGATTTCAATCCCGACATCTTTGGGTAGACGTGCCACTTCTACACAAGAGCGTGCAGGGTAGTTGGCGACGTTGTGCTCATCAAAAAACTGACCGTACACTTCGTTCACCGTACCAAAATCGTTCAAATCTTTGACAAACACCGTCATCTTCACGATATCTGAAACCGTCAAGCCTGATGCTTCTACCACGGCTTTGACGTTTTCTAGTGATTGGCGTGCTTGAGCGGCAATATCTTCTGCGACCTCACCGGTTGCAGGATTGACTGGGATTTGTCCAGAGGTCAGAACCATGTTGCCAAGGTCAACGCCTTGTACGTATGGGCCAATCGCTGCTGGTGCTGATTCTGTATGAAGTACTTTGGTCATGTCTCTCTTCCTGAATGAGTGTTTAGCTGATGAGATAGTAACGCTTACAGGGCCGAGTGCTCGACGAGTGAGGCGTTCGCTTAATAGAGCAGTGTGCCGTGAATCCCTTGATGGGTAAAGAAAAATGAAGAGTAAAGAAAAAATGAAGGGTAAAGAAACATCCCCGCAGCGGCGGGGATGAAATGACTAAGCTTTGAGTGAGCTTAGCGCTCAGTGACCACTTCGCGTGAGAACACTTTCTCACAGTACTTACACCTAAGGCGAAACTCGTCTTTTTTCTCAATTACCGCGAAACTGCTTTCTACCGGTTCATTGTGGGTAATGCAGTTGCTGTTCGGGCAGGCAAACACATTGTTGACTTGACGTGGAAGCTCAAGAGCGAGCTTTTTCACTACGCGGTAATCTTCAATCTGATTGACGGTGGCATGAGGGGCGTACAGCGCCAGTTTGTTGGCTTGCTCTTCGCTGATAAAGACGTTTTCAATCTTGAGCAGATCTTTATGGCCCAGTGCGGAGGAAGGGAGGTTCAACCCAACGGTCACGCGTTGGTTTGACTCATCCATTGAAAATAGCTTCAGGACCTTGATGCCCATTTTCGCGGGAATGTGGTCAATCACGGTGCCGTTTTTGATGGCTTCAACTTGCAACTGTTTTTCTTTTGCCATGATGGGAGTCTCCTGCGATTAAAGGTCTGGATTAAGGACAAGGGCGAGTAGCGCTTCACGAGCATAGACGCCGTTTTCAGCTTGCTCGAAGTAGTACGCGTGGGGTGTTTTATCGACATCCACGGTGATCTCGTCGACGCGTGGCAGCGGGTGAAGCACTTTCAAGTTGTCACGGGCGCCTTCAAGCATGGCTGCCGTTAAGATGTAGGCCGATTTGATGTGGGCGTATTCAGACTCATCAAAGCGCTCTTTTTGCACGCGTGTCATGTACAGCACATCCAGCTCAGGGATGACACTTTCCATATCGGTATGAAGGCTAAATCGAATACCGGCTTCTTCGAGCTCTTCGCAGATGTAATCAGGCATCGCTAACGCTTCAGGTGCGATAAAGAAGAAGCGAACGTTATCAAATTTCGCCAGCGCTTGAGTCAGCGAGTGTACCGTGCGGCCATATTTAAGATCACCGACGAAGGCAACGTTGAGGTTGTCTAAACGGCCTTGGGTTTCGGCAATCGAGAAGAGATCGAGCAAGGTTTGCGTCGGGTGCTGGTTGGCACCATCGCCTGCGTTAATCACAGGTACACCTTTAGAAAACTCCGACGCCAGACGCGCCGCGCCCTCTTGAGGATGGCGCATCACAAACGCATCCACATAAGAGGAGATGACCTGTACGGAGTCAGCTAGGGTTTCGCCTTTTTTCGCCAGAGAGGTGTTGCCGCCATTGTCAAAGCCAATCACGTCGCCACCAATACGTTGAATCGCAGTCTCAAATGAGAGTCGAGTACGTGTTGAGGGCTCAAAGAAGCAGCTCGCGACCACTTTATTTTTGATTAAATCTGGGTTTGGCTCAGCTTTGAGTTGACCTGCGGTTTTGACAATCAATTCCAGCTCTTCACGTGAAAGCTCAGGAATGGAGATAATGTGCTTGTTGTAAAGCGAGTTTGTCATAATCATCTTCCCAGTTGTATGCGTTAGGCATGAATAATATGCGTTAGGTATAAATAATAAGTGTTAGGCATAAAAAAGCCCCCCATAACGGGAGGCTTTACAAATCAATGAAGATAGAGAAACGTCGCATCAATAAGCCAGTTTGCTTATGTGCAGTAACACGTTTTGTAACACACCAACGACGTGACATATTTCACTATCTCCAGACAAATTGCCGAGCATTATACGCCGAACTTTGCGCAGAGCAAGCGATTGCATCGCGGTTTTTTGTGTCGATCTGTGTTCGATCCTAGCTGCCCAATGTGGCGACCATCACAGCCTTAATGGTGTGCATTCGGTTTTCTGCCTCATCGAAGACGATCGAGTGCTCAGATTCAAACACCTCCTCGGTCACTTCTAGGCCGTTCATGCCATATTTCTCGGCCACTTGTTTGCCAATGGTGGTCTCATCGTTGTGAAAAGCGGGCAGGCAGTGCATGAATTTGACGTGCGGGTTGCCGGTCTTTTCAAGCATTGCCGCATTCACTTGGTACGGGGTCATTTTAGCCACGCGTTCATCCCACGCTTCAGGCGCTTCGCCCATCGACACCCAAACGTCGGTGTAAAGGAAATCACAGCCTTCCACGCCTTGCGCCACATCTTCGGTCAATGTGATGCGTGCCCCTGTTTGCGCAGCGATGGTTTGGCAAGTGTCCACCAACTCAGCCTCGGGCCAAAAATCTTTCGGTGCGACTAGGCGAATGTCCATGCCCATTTTGGCTGCGCCAACCATCAAAGAGTTGCCCATGTTGTTGCGTGCATCACCGAGGTAAGCAAAGCGCATTTGGTGTAACTGTTTTCCTCGCCCATGTTCGAGCATGGTAAGGAAGTCGGCCAAAATTTGCGTCGGGTGAAACTCATCGGTCAAACCATTCCAAACTGGTACGCCTGCGTATTGACCCAGCTCTTCGACGATTGCTTGGCCAAAACCGCGATATTCAATGCCATCGTACATGCGACCCAGTACGCGCGCGGTGTCTTTCATCGACTCTTTATGGCCAATCTGTGAACCCGATGGGCCGATGTAAGAGACTTGCGCGCCTTGATCAAATGCGGCGACTTCAAACGCGCAGCGAGTTCGTGTCGATGACTTTTCAAAGATAAGGGCAATGTTTTTACCCACGAGCTTCTTTTGCTCCGTCCCGGCATATTTCGCTTTCTTTAAATCCGCAGAAAGGTCGAGCAAAAATTGGATCTCTTTGGGGGTAAAATCAAGCAGCTTGAGAAAGTTACGATTACGAAGATTAAAAGCCATACACCAGTCCTTGAATCGGTATTCATTATTTGCCAATAGTTAAACATACCTGATGGCTGTTTGTGAATAATTATTTTAAAAATAAAGCGAGATATAGATAATATCCCGCTTTTAGTGACTATTAATGCTTAATGTGGTTGTGAGTGACAGGACTGCTTAGTGAGGTTACAAGTTCTCTTCTGCAAATTCTGCCAAGCGACTGCGCACCACTCCGTTGAGGTGAATATTGGCGCTGCCTTCAAAGTTTTTAAATCGCTCGACCATGTAGGTAAGCCCCGAGGTCACCGGCGTGAGGTAGTGGGAGTCAATCTGCGCTAAGTTACCGGAGCAGACAATTTTCGTCCCTTCGCCACAACGGGTGATGATGGTTTTGATTTGAGACGCCGTGAGGTTTTGGCACTCGTCCAGCAGCACGAACGCATTCTGAATGGAGCGCCCGCGCATAAAGTTGATCGATTTGAACTGAATGTTGGCTTTGTCGCAAATGTACTTGAGCGATCCTTCTGTACAGTGATCATGTTTGTGCAGCGCTTCCAAGGTATCGGTGACCGCCGCGAGCCAAGGCATCATCTTCTCTTCCTCGCTGCCGGGTAAGAAGCCGATTGACTCACCAATATCGGGCGTGTTTCGGGTGACGATGATTTTATCAAACATGCCTTTTTCGATCGTCTGCTCAAGCGCACAGGCCAGCGCCAACAAGGTTTTCCCGCTGCCCGCAGAACCCGTCAGTATGACCAAATCGATATTGGGATCGAGTAGCGCATCAAGGGCCATGCCTTGGTAAATATTTTTTGGAGTGATGTCCCACGCTTTACGGTGCATTAATCGCTCCCGGCTGAGATCTTTAATGGTGATCTTGTCGCTGGTGATGTCCTCGACTCGACCGGCAAAGTCGCTCGAATCGTCCAAGACATATTGATTAATGTAAGTGGGTTCAAACGGCTCGCGCGGCAATGTGTGGTAAGTGCGGCCGTGAATGGTTTGGCTGTCGACTTCATCGACCTTGCTCCAAAACTCCCCTTCGATCTGTTGGTAACCTTTGGTGAGGTATTGGACATCATCGATCAGTTGGTCGGTGCGATAGTCCTCAACAAAACGTACTCCCGCCCCTTTGGCGCGTAAACGCATGTTGATGTCTTTGGTAATGAGGATCACTTCTCGCGGCGCACGCTTGTTTTGTAAGTAGAGTACGGCGTTGAGAATGCGGTTATCACCGGCTTTGTCTGCGAAGGCTTTGACGGTTTCTTGCAGTTCGAAATCCGCCAAAATGGCGATGTGACCTGTGCTTTCTTTATCGCGGTTGATGGGGATCCCTTCTGATATTTCATCGGGCGTGGCGTCTTTAAACAGTGCTTCGAGCGCGCGAATGGCGACACGGGCGTCGCGAGCCACATCGCGTTTGCTGTCTTTGATTTTATCGAGCTCCTCGAGGACCGTCATCGGTATGACGACATCGTGCTCTTGGAATGAGTAGATTGCGTGAGGTTCATGAAGAAGGATGTTGGTGTCTAAAACGAAGAGTTTCCGTTCCGTATCACCCATAAGCGTCTCCTTGCCGCAGCGCGGCTTGCTTACCTGTCATACGCAGCACGGCGTGTGCGCCATGTCAGGTGTATCCTCATTGTGTGAGGTAACTTGCAGTCATTTTGCAGTGACACCTTCAGTGAGCAGGAAGCTGACATGGCTTAGGCGTTGCCCTGTCCATTCAACATGCCGCCTAACAAGGCGTCGCTACAAACCCGAGTGGATCATCAACGTAGTGAGTCAGCGTTTTTCGTGCTGACCGTTTGGTTCACTGTACCGCTCTCTCGATGGATAGCATTTCTTGTGCCGTGTTAGGGGTAAAGCCAAGAAATTGCCAAGGTACTAACCCATTGTCAGAGATGCGCCTGCCCTTAAAGTATAAGTCAGTTTCCATCTCTTCCACTTTAGAAATGCCACTTCTTTTTTACACTTTGATGTCAGCCAGAGAGTGGCAAAAAATTTGTTGAGAATTGAGGTGTTTGTGCGTGACCAATATCACAGCTTCGAGTACCATTAGCGACCTTTTTTATGTGTGGCTGGAAAAGGCTTGAGTCCTGTTCTAGCGGCGCATTGGGGGCAGATCTTGATTGTTGGTTGGGATGATGAGAATCATTGTCTACACTATCATCAATAAGCCGTACCCCGACTCACTACAGACCGATTGAAAGAGGTAGTCGATAGATGACATTTGCTTTGGGCCAGCGTTGGATCAGCGATACAGAGAGTGATTTAGGTTTAGGTACTGTAGTCGCACTGGATGCTAGAACGGTCACATTGATGTTTGCCGCATCCGAAGAGAATCGCGTGTACGCGCGCAATGATGCGCCGGTGACTCGTGTGACGTTTAACCCAGGGGATGTTGTGGATAGCCAACAAGGGTGGTCATTGCGCATTGAGCAAGTGGTTGAAGAGCAGTCGCTGCTGACCTACATCGGTACGCGTGAAGACAACGACGATAAAGACGTCGAGCTGCGTGAAATCATGCTCAGCAACCAGATTCGTTTTAACAAGCCTCAAGATAAGCTGTTTGCCGGTCAAATCGATCGCATGGACAACTTTGTGCTCCGTTATCGTGCACTGATGAACCAATATGAGCAGCACAAGAGCCCAATGCGCGGCTTATGTGGTATGCGTGCAGGCTTGATCCCTCATCAGCTTTACATCGCCCATGAAGTGGGGCGTCGTCACGCGCCGCGCGTGTTGTTGGCCGATGAAGTGGGCCTAGGTAAAACCATTGAAGCGGGCATGATCATCCACCAGCAAGTGCTGGCGGGTCGAGCGGAACGCATTTTGATCGTGGTGCCAGAAACGCTTCAGCATCAATGGTTAGTGGAGATGATGCGTCGATTCAATCTGCATTTCTCTATCTTTGATGAAGAGCGTTGCATTGAAGCGTTCGCGGAAGCCGATAATCCATTCGATACCCAGCAATATGTGCTGTGCTCACTCGATTTTCTACGCAAGAGCCGCAAGCGCTTCGAGCAAGCGCTTGACGCCGATTGGGATCTCTTAGTGGTCGATGAAGCGCACCATTTAGAGTGGAGCCCAGAGCAACCGAGCCGTCAATATCAGGTGATTGAAGGCTTGGCTGCGCGTACACCTGGTGTACTCCTGCTCACCGCGACACCTGAACAGCTAGGTCGTGAAAGCCATTTTGCACGCTTGAGATTGCTCGACTCGGATCGCTTCTTTGACTATGAAGAGTTTGTCAAAGAAGAGCAGCAATACGCCCCGGTGGCCGATTCGGTCAGCGCTCTGTTCTCTGGCGAATCCTTGGCGGATGAGGCGAAAAACCAGATCACCGAGCTCTTATCTGAGCAAGATGTTGAGCCACTGTTTCGTATTATCGAGAGCAACAGTGACGACCAGGCGATTGCCGCCGCACGTCAAGAGTTGATTGATAATTTGATGGATCGTCATGGTACGGGGCGCGTGCTGTTTCGTAACACGCGTGCAGCGATCAAAGGCTTCCCAGTGCGTAATGTGCATTTGGTGCCGATGCCGATTCCGAGCCAATACACCACGGCGATGCGTGTCTCTGGCATGATTGGCGGCAAGATGAGCCCAGAAGCGCGTGCGCTGAAAAATCTCTACCCTGAAGAGCTGTTCCAAGAGTTTGAAGGTGACGAATCAAGCTGGTGGCAGTTTGATAGTCGCGTTGATTGGTTACTTGAGAAGATCACGCAAAAACGCAGTGAAAAGGTGTTGGTGATCGCCTCTCGCGCCAGTACAGCGCTGCAACTGGAACAAGCGCTGCGCGAGCGTGAAGGCATTCGTGCCACGGTATTTCATGAAGGTATGTCGATTTTAGAACGCGACAAAGCGGCGGCATACTTTGCCCAAGAAGAGGGAGGCGCGCAGGTTCTCATCTGTAGCGAAATTGGCTCTGAAGGGCGCAACTTCCAGTTCGCAAACCAACTGGTGATGTTTGATCTGCCGTTCAACCCAGACTTACTTGAGCAACGCATCGGTCGCTTAGACCGTATTGGTCAGCAGCGCGATATCGATATTCATGTCCCTTACCTTGAAGGCACCTCGCAAGCGATTTTGGCGCGTTGGTTTAATGAAGGTTTGAATGCGTTTGCCCAAACCTGCCCAACCGGTCGCATGGTGTACGACAAGGTGTCGGATGCACTGATCACTATGTTGGCCAGTGGGGATACCAGTGAGTTAGATGACGTGATTGCTCAATCAGCGGCGATGAACAAAGTGCTCAAAGCGGAGCTGGAGCAAGGGCGTGACCGTCTGCTTGAAATGCACTCGCACGGCGGTGAGAAAGCGCAAGCGATTGTCGATACGATTTCCGCGACCGATGGCGATACGAATCTTGTCACGTTCGCCTTGAGCCTGTTTGATACCATTGGTCTTAACCAAGACGACAAAGGCGAAAATGCGCTCGTGGTCACCCCTTCTGAGCACATGATGGTGCCCAGTTACCCAGGGCTGCCATACGAAGGCGCAACTATCACCTTTGACCGTGATACGGCGCTGTCTCGTGAGGACATGCACTTTATCAGCTGGGAGCACCCGATGATTCAAGGCGGTATTGATCTGCTGATGAGTGAGGGCGTGGGGACCAGTGCGGTGTCACTGCTGAAAAACAAGGCTCTGCCCGTAGGTACGCTGCTGCTTGAACTGATCTACAAAGTGGATGCGCAAGCGCCCAAACGTACTGGCATCAGCCGTTTCTTACCGACCACGCCGATTCGCATCATGCTTGATGGCAAAGGCAATGATTTATCGGCGCAAGTGGAGTTTGACAGTTTCAACCGTCAGCTCAGCCCGGTCGGCCGCCATATTGCGGCTAAACTGGTCTCTTCGGTACAGGCGCAGGTGCATCAGCTGATTGCCGCAGGTGACAAGCTGGTGGTCGAAAAAGTGGAAGCCGTACGCGAGCAAGCGCAAAAAGAGATGCAATCGAGTCTAAATGGCGAGCTTGAGCGTTTGCAGGCCCTGAAAGCGGTGAACCCGAACATTCGTGATGAAGAGATTGAAGCGATTGATGAGCAGATTACCGCGCTGACCGGTTACATCCGCCAAGCGCAATACCAGCTCGACTCACTGCGTATGATTGTCGTCGCGCACAACTAAGTGATCGCAACGCGAGTAACGTATTAGTACAAGGCCCTCAACGTTGAGGGCCTTTTTGATCGTTAATAAAGATGACGAAACCGATGACTAAAGAAGCCATTTCCACCAAATAAAGACCGCCAAAAAGCCGAACAGATAAATCAGACCGGCGATAGAGAGCCACTTTAGCGAGGATGTCATTGCGAGCGGCTTAGGCAGATCGGTTTTGGTCACCAAAATGTAGTTGAGTAAACCGAAAAATGGAGTCGTAACAAAGGCAAGGATCATCGCAAAATTGAGCATTGGCAGTAGCGCTTTGGCCCAAAACAAGATGATGGCAAGGGCTGCTGCAGAGATGATCACCATCCAAGTCAGCGTCACGCCGTTTTTCATGTCTGGTTGCTTTTGCACTAAACGTTGAGATTCAGACAACACACGCGCATAACCGTCAATCACGGTGATCGTACTTCCAAAAATACAGAAGAACGCAATCACAGCAATCAAGTAGCGTGACCACTCACCAATGGTCGATGCATAGAGCCCAACCAACTGATGCGAGAAGCCGACACCAGAGCTTGAAAGCTCCACGCCTGTCCCATGCAGCACCAAAGCGCCCAAGGAAAGAAAGACAATCGCCAGCAGCGCTGTCCCTATGTAGCCCACGTTGAAATCAAACAGCGCAGAGCGCGGCGTCACCGTTTGCTGCTTACACTGACTTTTTAGCCACATTGAGGTGATACTGGAAATTTCAATCGGTGCAGGCATCCAACCCATGGTCACAACGAGAAATCCGATTGCGGCTAATGTCCAAGGCGAGGGGGATTCGAAGCCCACGACGGGCTCGGCAGGTTTATCCAATGCGATGCACACCGCGAGCAGTGTGGCAATGGTTAGAACCGCCATGATGGTTTTCGATAACGCATCCAACGCCTTGTATTGGCCTGCAAATAAAATCGCTAAACAGGTGCTCAGTATAAGGATGCTGAGCACGGGCATCGAGAGATCAAAGGGGACGAAATAGGCGAGCAAGCTAGCGCTAAACATCAGCAGTGCAGCGGTGTTGACCACAGCGGAGACCGCACTTAAGCCGGCAAACAGCCACAAGTATGGTTTGCCAAGTTTTGAGTAGCCTTCGACTAAACTGGTGCCGGTGCCCATAGTGTATTGCACACCGGCGCGAAAAAACGGGTATTTGAATACGTTGACGAGCAAAATGAGCGCCGCCAACTGCCAGCCATAAATGGCACCCGCTTTGGTGGAGGCGACTAAGTGAGAGCCACCGACAGCAGCGGCGGCCATCATAATTCCTGGGCCTAATGAGCGAATAAGGTGGGCTAACGAGAAACGCGCCTTCGGGGGCGCTGAAGTGATACTTTCCATACTACTGCCTATGGGTGAAATGTTGTGTTTTATTGTATTTATTACCTGTCAAGGTCATTAAGGAATAACACATTTGCTTTGTCTGTCATAGATTTTTTACACTTTGAGTGAAACTTTCTTTTCAAGCGTGAATAATCGACAAAAATGCCAGACTGGTGCCCTTGCGAGTGGCTTCGGGTATACTTCGCCCGAATTCATAGTAGTTGAGAGTGTTTATGGCCATGCTGGAGTACAACCCACCAAGGGAACCCTGGGTGGAGGTTGTTTTTGAAGATGAACATATCCTTGCGGTCAATAAACCGTCAGGACTGCTGTCTGTGCCTGGGCGCGATCCTGCTCATCGCGACAGCATGTGGTCACGACTGCAAGAGACGCACCCGGATATTCAAGTGGTGCATCGCTTAGATATGTCCACTTCCGGCTTAATGGTATTAGCAAAAAACAAACGCGCAGAAAGTGCGTTAAAGAAGCAGTTTCAGTTTCGTCTCACACACAAAGTCTACTATGCACGAGTATGGGGAGAGGTGAGTGAGCAAGAGGGCGTTATTGATCTGCCGCTGATTTGTGACTGGCCAAATCGCCCGCGGCAGAAAGTGTGTTTAGAGACAGGTAAACCGTCAAAAACCTTATACCAAGTGGCGAAACGAGAAGAGAACACCACCATCGTGCGCTTGTTGCCGGTGACGGGGCGCTCTCATCAACTGCGCGTTCATATGCAAGCGCTCGGCCACCCGATTGTCGGTGATGAGTTCTACTCCAGCGGTGAGGCGCTGCTCTGTTCGGAGCGCTTAGCCCTTCACGCGGCGGAGTTGAGCTTTTATCATCCACGCAGTCATTGTCTGAAAAGTATTTTTGTTCCTTGTGACTTCTATCCCGAGGCGCAAGAGATGCTGTTTGATTATTTCGATCCTGTGCGAAAATTACCCGATTATAAAACACTGCCCAAACCATAATCGGTGACACAGAGTGGGCAGTTGAAGGAGACCTTATGCTGCCCAACCTTGTTTTTCTTGACAGAGCCACCATTCCAAGCCAAATCACCTTGCCCATCCTTCGCCATCCGCACGTTTGGCAAGCGTATGATTTCACCGCACCAGAACAAATAGTTGAGCGCCTGCAAGGCGCCACTGTCGCGATCACCAATAAGGTGGTACTCGATGAAGCGGTGCTTGCGCAGCTTCCTTCACTCAAACTCATCGCCGTCTCGGCGACAGGATACAATAACCTTGATATTGAAGCGTGTCGCCGCTTGGGCATTGCTGTGACCAACGTTCAAGGTTACGCCACCCAATCGGTACCTGAGCACGTGCTGGGTATGATCTTTAGCTTGAGTCGTCACCTCAGTGCCTACCATCACGACATTGCCCAAGGGGAGTGGCAGCGCAACAAGCAGTTCTGCTTTTTTACCCACCCGATAAGGGATGTAGCGGGGGCAACCCTTGCGATTGTGGGCGGCGGGGCATTAGGACGCGCTACCGCGCAACTGGCCAGTGCGGTCGGTATGCACGTGATCTTTGCTGAGCGTAAGGGTGAACATCAGTGCCGTGAGGGCTATGTCCCGTTTGAGGCGGCGCTTTCTCAAGCGGATGTGGTGAGTTTGCACTGTCCACTGAGTGATGAGACCTTTCACCTCATCGGTGAGCCAGAGCTGGGCATGATGAAATCGAGCGCGATATTGATCAATACTGGGCGAGGGGGATTGGTTGATGAACAGGCATTGGTGTCGGCGTTGACGTCTGGTCAGATAGGGGCGGCGGGGGTCGATGTGTTCACGAGTGAGCCAGCCGATGAGAGTAACCCTTTGTTGGCGAATATTTCGCTCCCAAACTTGCTGCTTACACCACACGTTGCTTGGGGTAGCGACTCCGCGATTCAGAAACTCGCCGACATTCTTATTGATAACATCGACGCATTTCTTGACGGTCGAGAGCAAAATCGCGTGGTGTGATTTACTCGCTGCTGCTGGCCTTTAATTGACTCAAGCCTTGATTGAATACACGCAGCAGCTTTTCTCCATCGGGGTGCGCTTTGGAGAACATCAAATAATTACTATTAGTCAAAAATGGCTTAGGGTGAAAACTGATCAGAGCCTGGGTTTCATAGGGGAGTTTGTTGAGCGTAGATAGACCGATGTGTTTCTCTTCTGGCACGAGCTCAACCCGGCGATATTTGAGAAATTGAAACGCTTTGGTAGGGTCGGCGACCCGATGTATGGTGACATGCCCATCCTCGATCAGTGCATCCAGTTCTTCACCATAGCTGTAGCCCAGCCCACCGCCAAGGTGTTTACCCTCTAAATCTTCTAAACGCTGCCAAGAAAAGTCATCACTTTTGCGATGAAAGAAAACAAATTCCTCCTGTGCCACTGGTTCGCTGAAATAAAAATGTTCGGTTCTCTCTTGGGCAAACATCCAGATCGCGGTGGCGACAAATTCGCCTTCACTCGCTTCTTTGTAGGCCCGTTTCCAAGGAAAGAAGTGGAATTCGACTTGATAGCCTTGTGTCGCAAACGCCTGCTCAATGGTCTTTCCGACAAAACCGAATTCTTCTAACTCTTGGCCAATAAAAGGTGGCCACTCACCTGCGGCAATTTTGACAATCTTATTGTCTTCATCATTATTCACTTCACCATTATTGGTTTCAGCCGTGGCGTAAACACTCACGGCGAACCACAATGCGAATAGGGCACTAGAAAGGGATACTGCGAGCGCGCGCACAAGTCACTCCTTTGTCGCTTTTACTTTAACTTTAGTTCTCAGTCGATAAAGAGCAAGACATAAAAAAGGCTGGTCATCATGACCAGCCTCCCAGACTTGATTTGTGCACTTACAGTGCGGCAATCGTCGTTTTTTGCTCTTCAAGCTTCACGAGCGTTTCTTTGTAGCCTTCTAGCTTCTCACGCTCTTTGGCCACCACTGCTTCTGGTGCTTTAGCCACGAAGCCTTCGTTACCTAGCTTGCCTTCAATGCGTTTGATTTCGCCTTGTGTCTTTTTGATTTCACCATCGAGGCGAGCAAGCTCGGCGTCTTTGTCGATGAGACCCGCCATTGGGATCATTAGCTCCGACTTAGCGACAAGTGCCGTTGCGCATGCTGGCGTTTCTTCACCCGCTTCCAGTACACGTACAGACTCAAGCTTCGCCAGAGAAACAAGAACTTGCTTGTTCGCTTCTAGACGAGCTGCGTCTTCCGCGTTTGCGGCTTTTAGCATCACTTCAAGCGGCTTACCTGGGTTGATGTCGTACTCCGCACGTAGGTTGCGGATGCTAGTGATGAATGACTTCACCCACTCGATGTCATCCAGTGCTGCTTGGTTGAAGTTCGCTTGGTCGAACTGAGGCAACGCTTGAAGCATGATCGTCTCACCTTCAACACCATCAACCAGTGGTTTAACGCTCTGCCAGATAGTTTCTGTGATGTATGGGATCACTGGGTGTGCTAGACGAAGTGTTTTCTCTAGAACGGTGATCAGCGTGCGGCGAGTACCACGTTGCTGAGCTTCGTTACCTTTCCAAAGCACTGGCTTAGTGAGCTCTAGATACCAGTCACAGAATTGGTTCCAGATGAATTCGTAAATCGTGTTTGCTGCCATATCCAGACGGAAGTTATCAATGTGGCTATTGAACTCTTTCGCTGCTAGCTCAAACTGAGACTCGATCCATTTGTCTGCGAGTGAGTACTCGATCTCACCTGCCTGTTCGTTAGATGAATGGAAGCCACAATCCTGATCTTCTGTATTCATCAGCACGTAACGGCTCGCGTTCCATAGCTTGTTACAGAAGTTACGGTAACCTTCCAGACGCTTCATATCCCAGTTGATGTCACGACCCGTTGAAGCCATAGCAGCAAGAGTGAAGCGCAGTGCATCCGTACCGTAGGGTTCGATACCGTTTTCAAACGTCTTGCGCGTGTTCTTCTCGATCTTCGCGGCAAGTTGAGGCTGCATCATGTTACCGGTGCGCTTCTCAACTAGAGACTCAAGGTCGATGCCGTCAATCATGTCGATTGGGTCAAGCACGTTACCCTTAGACTTCGACATCTTGTCGCCGTTTTCATCACGGATGAGACCCGTTACGTAAACCGTTTTAAATGGCACTTGTGGCTTGCCGTTTTCATCTTTACAGAAGTGCATAGTCATCATGATCATGCGAGCAACCCAGAAGAAGATGATGTCGAAACCGGTGACCAGCACATCTGAAGGGTGGAATGTTTTTAGATCATCTGTGTTTTCAGGCCAGCCTTGTGTGCCAAACGTCCACAATGCAGAAGAGAACCAGGTATCCAGTACGTCGTCATCTTGGCGCAGTACCACAACCGGTGCTAGGCCGTTCTTCTCACGCACTTCGTCTTCAGTGCGACCAACGTAGACATTGCCGTCGTTGTCGTACCATGCAGGGATACGGTGACCCCACCAAAGCTGACGAGAGATACACCAGTCTTGAATGTCACGCATCCAAGAGAAGTACATGTTTTCGTATTGCTTAGGTACGAATTGGATTTCGCCGTCTTCCACTGCTTTAGTTGCGGTTTCTGCAAGAGGAGCAGTACGCACATACCATTGGTCGGTCAGCATCGGTTCGATGACCACGCCGCCACGGTCGCCGTATGGCACGGTGAGGTCGTGGTCTTTGATTTCGTCTAGCAGGCCAATCTCTTCAAATTCCGCTACGATGGCTTTACGCGCGGTAAAACGCTCCACCCCTTGGTATTTAGCCGGGATCTCTGTTGAGTAAGCATCGCTTGCTTCGCCATTCGTGTTGAACACTTCGGCTGCCTCACGGATGTTGGCATCAAAGGTGAGGATGTTGATCATCGGTAGCTGGTGGCGCTTACCCACTTCGTAGTCGTTGAAGTCGTGCGCAGGGGTGATTTTCACACAGCCTGTACCTTTCTCCATGTCCGCGTGCTCATCACCGACGATAGGGATGCGGCGGTCAACGATCGGAAGCAGGATTTCTTTGCCGATCAAGTCTTTGTAGCGAGGATCTTCTGGGTTCACCGCAACGCCCGTATCACCCAGTATCGTCTCTGGACGAGTGGTAGCGACAACGATGTAGTCTTTGCCGTCTGCCGTTTTCACCCCATCCGCTAGTGGGTAGCGGAAGTGCCACATGTGGCCTTTTTTATCTTTGTTTTCCACTTCAAGATCAGAAATTGCGGTATGCAGTTTAGGATCCCAGTTAACCAGACGCTTACCACGGTAGATGAGGTCATCTTCGTAGAGGCGCACGAATACTTCTTGAACGGCGTTTGATAGGCCGTCATCCATAGTGAAACGTTCACGGTCCCAGTCGACAGAAGCACCTAGGCGACGCAGCTGTTTAGTGATGGTGCCACCTGATTCGCCTTTCCATTCCCAGATTTTGTCGATGAACGCATCACGACCGTAATCGTGCTTGGTTTTGCCTTCTTCTGCTGCGATCTTACGCTCAACCACCATCTGTGTGGCGATACCCGCGTGGTCAGTACCGACTTGCCAAAGGGTGTTCTTGCCCTTCATGCGTTCGGCACGGATCAAGGTATCCATGATGGTGTCTTGGAATGCGTGGCCCATGTGAAGGCTACCGGTGACGTTCGGTGGCGGGATCATGATGCTGTATGATTCTTTCGTCGTGTCGCCGTGCGGCTTAAAGTAGCCTTTTTCTTCCCAAGCCTGGTATAGAGCTTGTTCAATTGAAGTTGGGTTGTATGTCTTTTCCATAGCGCTCATTTTGCCTCGTGATGATGGAACTTAGGCGGCGTGCATTCACCTAATGATTAGGGCCAGCCTACGTTCTACCCCTTGGAGGTTTGATTCTGGTTAATGGTAAATCTAGGTCAATCTTTATAAGTGAGCTCTCTGAAAAGAGAGCTTAACTATAAGGATTGACGGTCAGTGGTGTTCGAGTGCGAACGTTTGCATTTGAAAGCCCGATTGACGGTAAATTTTATACCGTTCTCGCGCTTGCTGCTTGGCTTTTTCGTCGCAAGGGACGAAGTCTACCACCTCTGTAAACGGATGCGCAAAGGTTGTCTCATTTTCAGCCAAATTTATCACCAACTGGCGATGCCAAGAAGGGCGGACCTGCTGATGGCCGATCTCAATCTGCGTGCCATACTTGGGGCCTTCTCCAACCAAGTTATGGCCGATGTACTGCTCAGGTTCCACTTGCCAAAACCGCTCAGCAAGGGCTTCCGCGTGGGCTTTGTGTTGGCAGTTGACGTACACTTTTGCCCCTTGTTTGGCAAAGTGCTGCGCCAAAAAGACCGCATACGCATCCAACCCCTCAGGGGTGGCTTGGGGAGAATCCGATTGAATCAGATAAAAGGTCGCGTTAGCCATGATATATACTGATGCCTGTATACAAAAAAGGGCCTTGCGGCCCTTCGATGTGGTTGAGGATTACTCCTCAGTATCTTGACCGCTGCGATTGAGCAGGAACTGGACAAGCATAGAGACTGGTCGGCCTGTTGAGCCTTTCGCTGCGCCAGATTTCCAAGCAGTGCCCGCGATATCGATGTGAGCCCAGTTGTACTTCTTAGCAAATTTCGACAAGAAACAGCCGGCAGTAATGGTGCCACCAGGACGACCACCAATGTTCGCCATATCGGCGAATGGGCTTTTCAGCTGTTCATGGTACTCATCGGCCATCGGTAAGCGCCATGCACGATCGCTCGCTTGCTCAGAAGCGTTAATAAGCTCGTGAGACAACGGGTTGTGGTTTGAGATCACGCCACTGATGTGGTGACCCAGTGCAATCACACACGCACCAGTGAGGGTAGCGACATCCACGACACATTCTGGTTCAAAGCGCTCAACGTAGGTCAGTGCATCACACAGAACCAAGCGGCCTTCGGCATCGGTATTCAATACTTCGACCGTTTGACCTGACATTGTGGTTAGGATATCACCCGGACGGTAAGCGTTGCTGCCTGGCATGTTTTCACAGCCGGCCAGCACACCAATCACGTTGATAGGCAGGTTCAGTTTCGCGAGCGCTTTCATGGTGCCAAACACGGAGGCAGCGCCACACATGTCGTATTTCATCTCATCCATGCCTTCGCCAGGCTTGAGTGAAATGCCGCCTGAATCGAACGTCAGACCTTTGCCGACTAATACGATAGGCTTGGCTTGTGCGTCTGGGTTACCCTTGTACTCCATGATTGACATCATCGATTCGTTTTTCGAACCGCGGCCTACCGCTAGGTAAGAGTTCATCCCCAGTTTTTCCATCTCTTCTTCGCCGATCACTTTCGTCGTAATCGTCTCGTAGTCGTCCGCTAAGCGGCGCGCTTGAGAGGCGAGATAAGCTGGGTTCGCAATGTTGGGTGGCATGTTGCCAAGGTCTTTACACGCTTTGACGCCCGACGAGATGGCCAAGCCGTGCGCGATCGCTTTTTCACCCAAGTTCAACTCACGACGCGTCGGTACGTTGAACACCAACTTGCGCAGTGGGCGACGAGTTTCAGGCTTGACGCTTTTAAACTGATCAAAGGTGTAGAGGCCATCTTTGGTCGCTTCGACCGCTTGGCGCACTTTCCAGTAGGTATCACGACCTTTCACATGCAGCTCAGTCAAGAAGCACACCGCTTCCATAGAGCCCGTTTCGTTCAAGGTGTTGATGGTTTTCTGGATAATCTCTTTGTACTGACGTTCACCCAACTCGCGCTCTTTGCCGCAACCGACAAGCAGAACACGCTCAGACAACACACCAGGTACTTGATGCAGAAGTAGCATCTGCCCAGGTTTTCCTTCTAGATCACCACGGCGAAGTAGTGAACTGATATAGCCATCGCTGATTTTATCTAGCTGCTCAGCAACTGGAGAAAGGCGACGTGGCTCAAACACCCCGACAACGATACATGCGCTACGTTGTTTCTCTGGGCTGCCACTCTTTACACTGAACTCCATGCGTACTCCTACATCCTGAAGACAAATCGAACTAAATGTTAGATAATGGCGTCTTACTTGTTGATTCCTACACCGGAACTATCTTTAAATAAGCGCGTTAACAATTAGTCAAAAAATTTAAAAACAAAAGGTTCATCGGGAAATTATAGTGATTCAATTAAAAAAACAAGTTTTGTATAGGTAATTTCAGCGTGATTATTGTTAGATATTTGATCCGCGAGACACTCAAGAGCCAATTAGCGATATTTTTTATCCTGTTTTTGGTGTTTCTCAGCCAAAAACTGATCAAAGTGCTCGCCGATGCATCCGATGGTGATATCCCCGCAAGTTTGGTTATGCACTATGTCGGCTTAAGCATGCCATCAATGGGGCTTTTGATGCTGCCGCTCAGTCTATTTTTAGGCATTCTTCTCACCTTTGGCCGTCTCTACGCAGAAAGTGAAATTACCGTGATGAACGCGACGGGGATTGGCAACAAATTCCTCATTCGCGCCGCTTTGTACTTGGCGGTGATCACCGGGTTAATTGCCGCCGCCAACGCGTTTGTTTTTGCGCCTTACAGCCAAGAAAAGCTGATTCAATTGCAAGAAGAAGTCGAAGCGGAAAATAGCGTTGACCTCCTCAAAAAAGGCCACTTCCAAGGTACGCCGGATGGATCATCTGTTGTGTTTATTGATGATATAGACGGTAAAAAACTCAAACACGTTTTTGTCGCACAAATGCGCCCGAGAGACTCCATTTTACCGAGCGTCTCTTTCTCTCAATCTGGTGAAGTAAAAGAGCTGAGCGATGGGCGTCAGGTTATTCGCATGTATGACGGTACACGCTATGAAGGGGTGCCAACGCGTGTGGATTATATGATCACTGAGTTTGATCAGTACGAGGGACTGATTGGTCAGCGCGATGTAAAAGCGAAAGGGCGTGACTGGGAAGCAATTCCGACGATGGAGCTGTTGTCCAACCCTGACCGACGCGCACAAGCGGAGTTACAATGGCGCCTCTCGTTAGTGGTCTGCATCCCTTTGCTTACCATGCTGGTGGTGCCGTTATCGGCGGTTAACCCTCGTCAAGGGCGCTTCGCGAAAATGGGGCCGGCGATATTGATTTACTTGGCTTACTTCTTAGCCATCAGTGCGACGAAGTCGGCTCTTGAAGATGGCTCTATTCCTACGATGATCGGCATGTGGCCAATTAACGCGGCATTGTTGCTGACCGCAGTGGGTATCAACTCGATGGACAGTATTGCGGTTCGTCGCTTTAAAGATAGACTCAGACAAAGAAAAAAGAAGGCAGCGTAAGTCGTGTTTAAGATTCTTGATCTCTACATAGGTAGAACCATTATTGCCACGACGTCTCTGGTGTTGGCTACGTTTGTTGGCTTGTCGGCCATTATCAAATATGTCGAGCAGTTGCGTAAGGTCGGCAGTGGCACCTATGACTTGTTGCAAGCGCTGTTTTTTGTCGTCCTCAGTATTCCGCGTGACGTCGAGATGTTTTTCCCAATGGCGGCATTGCTTGGCGCTTTGATAGGGCTTGGTATGTTGGCTTCAAGCTCCGAGCTTGTGGTGATGCAGGCGTCGGGTTATTCGAAGTTAGATATCGGTTTGTCGGTACTCAAAACCGCAGTGCCGTTAATGGTGCTGGTGACGTTGCTCGGACAATGGGGGGCGCCGCAAGCGCAAAAAATGGCACGTGACTTACGAGCGTTTGCCACCTCTGGCGGCGCGATTATGTCTGTGCGTACCGGCGTTTGGGCGCGTGATGCCAACGATTTTATTTTTATGGGTAAAGTCGAAGACGACACGATTTATGGCATGAACATGTGGCGATTTGACAGCGATAAAAAGCTGCAAACCGTCGTGTACGCCAACAAAGTGGATTACCAGTCCGACAACACTTGGCTCATGAAAGAGGTCCAAGTGACGGAAATGATGGACGACGTCGAGATCAATAAAACGGCGCTGCCCGAGTATCGTTGGACGACGTCACTCGCCCCCGACAAGCTCGCCGTGGTAACGGTGAAACCTGAAGAGTTATCACTGGGTGGCTTGTACGATTACGTGACCTACTTAAAAGCCTCAGAGCAGGACTCTTCACGCTATGAATTGGCGCTGTGGCGTAAAGTCACGCAGCCTTTCTCCATTGCCGTGATGATGTTGATGGCGCTGTCGTTTATCTTTGGTCCGCTGCGCAGTGTCACCATGGGCGCACGCATTTTATCGGGTGTGGTGGCCGGCTTCACCTTTTACATCTCGAGTGAATTCTTTGGCCCGCTCAGCTTGGTGTACAGCATTCCGCCTGTTTTTGGTGCGGTGATGCCGAGCGTGGTGTTCTTGACCATTGCGCTGTTGCTGTTACGCCGCAAGTTGTAGCCACGGGGCGTGATCTTTCACTAGCATGTTAACAACAAGGCCTCCCAAATTCGGGAGGCCTTGTTGTCTGTAGGCTTGATAGTGTACTGAGCTTTAGAGGTATTTCTTTAAACGGTACAGCGCTTCTAATGCTTGTCGAGGCGTTAAATCATCAGGGTCAATATTGGCCAGCATCTGTTCCACTTCACTTGGCTCGGGGATCAAGCTGAGCTGGTTAGCCACATCAACGCCAGCTCGCGCAGGTGCTGGCGCATCGGTTAACGAGATTGATTCCAACTGCTGCAATTTAGCTCGTGCTTGTTTGATGACACTTTTTGGTACGCCAGCTAACCCGGCAACGGCGAGACCGTAGGATTTACTTGCCGCCCCTTCTTGCACCGCGTGCATAAAGGCAATGCTATCGCCGTGCTCCACCGCATCAAGGTGTACGTTGGCTAAGGTTGCGATCTGGTTGGGCAGCTCTGTTAATTCAAAATAGTGGGTGGCGAACAGAGTCATCGCTCCAAGCTCTTTGGCAAGCCATTCAGCGCTTGCCCAAGCAAGCGACAAGCCATCGTAGGTACTGGTGCCACGGCCAATTTCATCCATTAACACTAAGCTGCGCTCCGTGGCGTTGTGCAAGATGTTGGCGGTTTCTGTCATTTCGACCATAAAGGTTGAGCGCCCAGAGGCCAGATCGTCGGAGGCGCCAATACGGGTAAATATACGATCAATCGAGCCTATGGTTGCCGATTCAGCGGGCACATAGGAGCCGATATGCGCCATCAAAGCGATAAGGGCGGTTTGGCGCATGTAGGTCGATTTACCGCCCATGTTAGGCCCGGTAATGATCAACATCTTACGTTGTGGCGTCAGTTCTGTGGGGTTGGCAATAAACGGCTCATCCATTACCTGCTCCACCACTGGATGGCGACCGCCTTGGATATGAACACCAATCTCACCATTGAGTATCGGGCGGCAGTAGTCGAGGCTATCGGCGCGCTCTGCTAGGTTTTGCAACACATCGATTTGTGACAATGCTGAGGCCAGGTTTTGCATCTGCTCTAAATGAGGCAGCAGCAGATCAAACAGGCCTTCCCATAACTGCTTTTCGAGCGCCAGTGCTTTTGACTTGGAGTTTAAGACCTTGTCTTCATGCTCTTTTAGCTCAGGAATGATATAGCGCTCGGCATTTTTTAACGTTTGGCGGCGAACATAATGAGGCGGCACAAGGTGGCTTTGGCCACGGCTGACCTGAATAAAGAAGCCGTGCACATTGTTGTAGCCGACTTTCAATGTATCAATGCCGTGACGTTCGCGCTCTTCTTGCTCAAGTTGGTCCAGGTATTCGGTGGCGCCATCGGCCAATTTACGCCATTCATCGAGCTCTGCGTCGTAGCCTTGTGCAATCACTCCTCCGTCACGAATGACGACGGGCGGATTCTCTTTAACGGCGCGCTCAAGCAGCTCGCAGACCTCATTCATCGGCGCGGCATACTGGGCGAGCTTTTTAAGGTACGGGTGTTCAGCGCTTTTCATCACATCAGCGAGCTCTGGCAACTGTTGCATGGCAAAGCGCAGTCTTGCCATATCGCGAGGTCGAGCACTGCGTAGCGCTAAACGTGCAAGAATGCGTTCAATGTCGCCCACTTGTTTGAGTACGGGCGCTAACTCAGCAAAGAGCGTGTTCTGCTTAAGTTCTGTGATGGCGTCGAGACGCTGATTGAGCGTGTCGATATCGCGCATCGGTTGGTGCAACCAACGTTTGAGCATTCGACTGCCCATTGGCGTTGCGGTGTGATCGAGTACGGAAGCCAACGTGTTGTCGGTGCCGCCTGCGAGGTTTTGTGTGATTTCCAAATTGCGTCTTGTCGCCGCGTCTAAGATCACCGAATGATCTTGGCGATCAAACGTCAACGAGCGAATATGAGGCAGGGCGGTGCGTTGCGTATCTTTGACGTACTGGACCAAACAGCCAGCGGCACAGAGACCCAGTTTGGCATGCTCAACACCAAAGCCGACCAAATCTCGCGTGCCAAATTGTTGGTTAAGCTGCTGCTTGGCCGTATCGAGCTCGAATTCCCAGATTGGTCGGCGGCGATTACCACTGCGCGAAGACATCAGATGCACGGGCTCAAAATCTTCAGGGAACAAAAGCTCTCTTGGCGAAGTGCGCTGCAGCTCTGCCGCCATCGCTTCTTCGCTTTGCGGCTCCATCAACTGAAAGCGACCGGAAGTTACATCGAGCGTCGCGTAGCCGAATCGACCGTCGTGATGATAGATCGCGGCAATCAAGTTATCGATCCGTTCAGAGAGTAGGGCTTCATCGGTCACTGTGCCGGGTGTCACGATGCGCACTACCTTACGCTCCACAGGGCCTTTGCTGGTGGCTGGATCGCCGATCTGCTCACAAATCGCGACGGATTCACCGAGTTGAACCAACTTGGCGAGATAGCCTTCGACTGCGTGGAAAGGCACGCCCGCCATCGGGATGGGTTCACCGGCAGAAGCGCCACGCTTAGTGAGGGAAATGTCTAACAATTGCGAGGCGCGTTTTGCGTCATCGTAAAACAGTTCATAAAAATCCCCCATGCGGTAAAAGAGCAGAATGTCAGGGTTCTCTGCCTTTAACTTGAGATACTGCTGCATCATTGGGGTATGTTTTTGTTCTGCTTTCACGGTTACATCTTTCGTTTGTGGTTATTGCGGCTTAGGATACGTGAATCACCAAATGGGTAAAAGGTGCAAAGGATGCAAAGCAAACAAAATTTATCTCACCAAGTTGGGGAAGCCTTGGCTCAACATGGCTTGGTGCTGACGACCGCAGAGTCCTGTACCGGTGGCGGTGTCGCGACAGCGATCACAGACATCGCTGGCAGCTCAGCGTGGTTCGATCGAGCGTTTGTCACCTACAGCAACGAAGCGAAAATGGAGATGCTGGGCGTGAGTGCCGATACTTTGGATCAATATGGCGCGGTGAGCGAACCGACTGTGCGCGAAATGGCGCAGGGAGCATTGGCTCATTCACGGGCCGACATCGCGATAGCGATTAGCGGCATCGCGGGTCCTGGAGGCGGAACGCAAGAGAAGCCGGTAGGCACGGTCTGTTTTGCTTGGTGTGACCGTCACTCATGGCAAAAAATCGAGACGCGTCATTTTAATGGGAACCGTGACGCAGTTCGCTCCGCTGCGGTCGAAACCGCTTTAGAAGTGCTGTATAAAGAGTTGCAAAAGAGAGTGAAAACGTCGTAGCTAAAACAGTTAATTATTATTTATCAGTAGCATACGATTGAATTTCAAAAAAACGTTGATCAGCTATAGACACTGTATGAATCAACAGTATAATGGCGTTTATAGAGTGTTCGGGCCACCCCCGATTTGAAGAAAGTATTCATTTTTACCTGATTTCAGGTGAAAGTTTTGGAGAAAGTAATGGACGATAACAAACAGAAAGCGCTCGCCGCTGCGCTAGGCCAGATTGAAAAGCAATTCGGCAAAGGTTCAATCATGCGCCTTGGTGACAACCGCGCAATGGATGTGGAAACGATTTCTACTGGTTCTCTTTCTCTTGATATTGCACTGGGTGCCGGTGGCCTACCAATGGGTCGTATTGTTGAGATTTATGGCCCTGAATCATCAGGTAAAACAACCTTAACGCTTGAACTGATTGCCGCTGCGCAACGTGAAGGTAAAACGTGTGCCTTTATCGATGCTGAGCACGCGCTTGACCCTGTCTACGCGAAAAAACTGGGTGTGGATATCGATGCGTTATTAGTGTCTCAGCCAGACACAGGCGAGCAAGCGCTTGAAATTTGTGACGCGCTCGCACGTTCTGGTGCGATTGACGTGATGGTTATTGACTCCGTTGCTGCCTTGACACCAAAGGCTGAAATCGAAGGCGAAATGGGCGACAGCCACATGGGTCTTCAAGCGCGTATGCTTTCACAAGCAATGCGTAAGTTGACGGGTAACCTTAAGCAATCTAACTGTATGTGTATCTTCATCAACCAGATTCGTATGAAGATCGGTGTGATGTTTGGTAACCCTGAAACCACCACGGGTGGTAACGCACTAAAATTCTACGCTTCTGTCCGTCTTGATATCCGTCGTACGGGTTCTATCAAAGAAGGCGATGAAGTGGTCGGTAACGAGACGCGCATCAAGGTGGTTAAGAACAAGATTGCTGCGCCGTTTAAGCAAGCTGAAACGCAAATTATGTACGGTCAAGGTTTCAACCGTGAAGGCGAGCTTATTGACCTTGGCGTGAAACACAAGATGGTAGAAAAAGCCGGTGCATGGTACAGCTACAACGGTGACAAGATCGGTCAGGGTAAAGCGAACGCGTGTAAGTTCCTGCGTGAGAATCCTGAAGCGGCGAAAACACTGGATAAAAAGCTGCGTGACCTTCTGCTTTCTCCGGCTGAAATCCCAGCTGAAGAGCCAGAATTTGGCCAAGCGCCAGAGCAAGAAGAGCTATAAGCTTTTAGCGTCATTCATCAAAGCCCTGCTTATGCGGGGCTTTGTCGTTTCTTGTACTCTCAATGTTCGCTACATTCTCGATATGAAAAGTAGGCGGTACCTTCTCGAGAGTTACTGAATTCGAGGGTCACTGAATCATCCTCTCACTTGTCATGGATCACTGTGCGATTATGTATCAACGTCAACCTCCGACACTGTCCAGTAAAGAAGCTGCGATGCAATTGCTTAGCCGCCGAGATCACGGCGTGTATGAGCTGCAACAGAAGTTAAGCCTCAAAGGCTATGAGGACGCCGACATTCAAGAGGCGGTGAATTTTTGCCTAGAGCACCGCTATCTCGATGACCTGCGTTATGCCAAGAGCCAGGTTCGCCAACAGGTTTACAAAGGCCATGGTGAGCGTCGAATTCGCCAAGAGCTGCAACAAAAAAGAGTGGCTGAGTCGACAGTCAATCAAGCCCTTGAGGAAGAACCTCAAGACTGGTTTGAGCTTGCCAAGCTTGCGGCAGAGAAAAAATTCAAAGGCATCAAAGCACAAGATCAAAAAGCGTACGCTAAACAAGTGCGTTTCCTACAGTATCGTGGATACAGCTTTGAACAAATCAGTTACGCCTTAAACGACCATTGTGACTCTTAATTCAATACGCTTTCATCAATCTAAGCATGAAGTACCGTCAACGGCGGCATTTTTTCAAGAAAACTAGTCGTAGCTGACTGCATGATCTACAATACGGCAAAATTCTAACTCGACTATTTTCAGGAAGAGCTGCATGTACATGAGCACTGATGAGGTTCGTAACGCGTTCCTCAAGTTCTTTGAAAGCAAAGGACACCAAATCGTAGAAAGTTCATCGTTAGTACCGCATAACGACCCAACCCTGCTATTTACTAACGCAGGCATGAACCAATTCAAAGATTGCTTCTTGGGCGCAGAAAAACGTGCCTACACGCGAGCAACTACGGCTCAGCGTTGTGTACGTGCGGGTGGTAAACACAATGACCTAGAGAACGTCGGCTTCACGGCTCGTCACCACACCTTCTTCGAAATGCTCGGTAACTTCAGTTTTGGTGATTACTTCAAAGAAGATGCCATTGCGTTCGCTTGGGAGTTTCTGACCGAAACATTGCAATTGCCAAAAGATCGTCTTTTAGTCACTGTCTACGAGACCGATGACGAAGCATTTGAAATCTGGAACAAAAAAGTAGGTGTTCCCGCTGATCGTATCGTACGCATTGGTGACAAAGAGGGCGGTAAGCAATACGAGTCCGACAACTTCTGGACCATGGGTGATACTGGCCCATGCGGTCCTTGTACCGAAATCTTCTACGATCACGGTGAGCACATTTGGGGTGGCCGTCCGGGTACGCCTGAAGAAGATGGCGACCGTTTCATCGAGATCTGGAACAACGTATTCATGCAGTTCAACCGTCATGCTGACGGTACGATGGAGCCACTACCTAAGCCAGCTGTTGATACGGGCATGGGTATTGAGCGTATTTCTGCCATCATGCAGGGCGTTCATTCAAACTACGAAATCGATGTATTCCAAAAGCTCATCAAAGCGGCGGCAGAAGTGGTCGGTTGCGAAGACCTTTCAAACCAATCGCTACGCGTGATTGCTGACCACATTCGCTCTTGTTCATTCCTAATTGCAGATGGCGTGATGCCTTCAAACGAAGGCCGTGGTTACGTTTTGCGTCGTATTATTCGTCGTGCTGTGCGTCACGGTAATAAACTAGGTGCCAAAGGCGTCTTCTTCTACAAGCTTGTCGGTGTTTTGGCTGAAGTGATGGGCAGCGCCGCTGACGAACTTAAGAAGCAACAAGCGGTTGTTGAGAAAGTACTTCGCATTGAGGAAGAAAACTTTGGCCGTACACTCGAGCGTGGCATGGTTATCCTCAATGAAGCGCTGGATGCACTTGAAGGTAAAGAGCTTGATGGCGAGACCGTATTTAAGCTTTATGACACATACGGCTTCCCGGCTGACTTAACTAACGACGTGGCTCGTGAGCGTGATTTCACCATCGACGAAGCGGGTTTCGAAAAAGCGATGGAAGAGCAGCGTCAGCGTGCACGTGAAGCCGGCCAATTCGATACGGATTACAACGCAACCATTAAAACGGAAGCGGAAACCGAATTTTGCGGTTACACCGGCACTCAAGGTAAGAGTCATGTGGCTGAAATCTTCGTTGAAGGTGAAGTGGCAGAATCTCTATCGGCAGGTGACAAAGCGATCATCATCCTGGGTGAAACGCCTTTCTATGCAGAATCTGGTGGTCAATGTGGCGATGCGGGTGTTCTGAAAACAGAATCAGGCCTATTCAAAGTCGAAGATACTCAGAAGTTGGGTAATGCGATTGCGCACCACGGCGTTTTGGCTGAAGGTGTACTGGCAAAAGGCGAACAAGTTGAAGCGCTGGTTGACGCTGAGCGTCGTGCGGCTATCTCTCTCAACCACTCAGCCACGCACTTACTTCACGCAGCGCTGCGCCAAGTCCTTGGTGAGCACGTCACGCAAAAAGGTTCACTGGTTAAACCTGAGAACCTTCGTTTTGACTTCTCTCACTTAGAAGCGGTAACCGCGGCTGAACTGAAAGAGGTGGAGCGCTTAGTTAATGCTCAGGTTCGTTGCAACCATACGATTGAAACTAACATTATGGACATCGAGTCGGCGAAGAAGAAAGGGGCAATGGCTCTGTTCGGCGAAAAATACGATGATGAAGTGCGTGTACTATCGATGGGTGACTTTTCGACCGAATTGTGTGGTGGTATCCACGCGGCTAATACGGGTGATATTGGTCTATTTAAGATCACGTCAGAAAGTGGTATAGCAGCGGGTATCCGTCGTATTGAAGCGGTAACAGGTGAAGCGGCGTTAGATGCGATTGAAGCTCAAGCGGCGAAGTACGAAGAGAAGCTGGCGGAATCTGCGCAGAAAGCCAAATCTTTGGAAAAAGAGATCCAGAAGCTCAAAGATAAGATGGCTGCAGCCGAGAGTGCCAACATCATGGGTAAAGTACAGGATATTGCCGGTACTAAAGTCCTGATTGCAGCACTAGAAGGTGCGGACAACAAAAATCTGCGCGTTATGGTAGACGATGTCAAAAATCAGATGGGCAGCGGCATCATCATGCTGGCGAACATCAACGATGACAAAGTCGGCCTTATCGCAGGCGTGACCAAAGATCTCATCGGCAAAGTAAAAGCGGGTGAGTTGGTCAACATGGTCGCGCAACAAGTCGGTGGTAAAGGCGGTGGTCGCCCTGATATGGCTCAAGCTGGTGGTACGGATGTGTCGGCACTACCGAAAGCGCTTGAATCCGTTCAAGGGTGGCTGAAAGAGCGCCTCTAAAATCGCGAGAGTAATTATCACGCTCAATCATTAGTTTGATTGGGCGTAATTTATTTTTGTAAGCCAAGTGGTTTAATTGGGCCTGATGAGTCAAGCCTATAAGCCGCTTGGTTTTTGTTTTAACTACTGCAAACAATATTCAACGCATTGAATGCAGTCCTAATGAGACATAGTCTTGGGAAGGTGAAGACTGGTGAAAAAGCCCCTTATCGTGCAAAAGTTTGGCGGAACCTCAGTGGGTTCTATTGAGAGAATTCATACGGTAGCCAAACACATCATTAACGCGAAAAATGATGGTAATCAAGTGGTTGTCGTGGTGTCTGCGATGTCTGGTGAAACCAATCGATTGATGGATTTGGCGAAGCAGGTAGACAGCGTACCGACGGCGAGAGAACTTGATGTTTTGCTCTCTGCTGGTGAACAAGTATCGATGGCTTTATTGGCGATGATGCTCAATAAACTTGGCTATCCGGCCCGTTCACTTACCGGAGCACAAGCAGGCATTGTGACGGATAATGTTCACAATGATGCGACGATTAAACAGATTGATACCCAACTTATCGATGAACTGCTGGCGGAAGACCATATTGTGGTCGTGGCTGGTTTTCAGGGGATCAATGAAAAAGGGGACATCACCACACTGGGACGCGGCGGTTCGGACACCAGCGCAGTGACTCTAGCGGGCGCTTTGCAAGCCGATGAGTGCCAAATCTTTACCGATGTGGATGGCATATATACCTGTGACCCTCGTGTTGTGGCCAACGCGAAAAAGCTAGAAGTGATCGACTTCCCATCCATGGAAGAGATGGCACGTAAAGGGGCGAAGGTATTGCACTTGCCCTCTGTACAGTACGCATGGCAACACAATGTGCCTTTGCGTGTGTTATCCACCTTTGACACTAACCCTGGCAGCTTAGTCAAAGGGGAAGAGTGCCAAGATGCGGTTTGTGGTATTGCGCTGCAGCGAGATATGCGTCTGATCAGCATTGAAAAAGAGTCACTTGAGAGCCTGAAGAAACAGTGTTTAATGTTAGGTATTCATCTCTGGAATGTGATCGAGCATGCAGAATGGGTCGACGTGGTGTTAAAAGAGGACGCATACTCTAAACTGGAACTGGTTTTCAAAGACAAAATCCGCAATAGTGGGTCTGTTAGCTTACTCACCGCAGTAGGTTTGCATGTCGAAGGATTGGTAGAACAGTCGTGTGCGTTATTGTCAGAAGTTGCCATTGACGTGATTCATGTATCGATTAACCCGCAATCGTTAACTTTGGTGGTTGAACCTGAGTCTGTTGATAAAGCGGCTAATGTACTGCATGAGCATTACATCACTTCTGCAAAGGCGATCGACTGCTTAGAAAAACATGCCTTTTGGGGTTGATTAGTCACAACAATAGAGTTTACGTAAATAACCCTTTTGTTGGATAATAACCCAGTAGCAAGATAAATCAGAGATTACTCAAGGAGCACAGAATGCTAATTTTAACTCGCCGAGTGGGCGAAACTCTAATGATCGGTGACGAAGTAACAGTAACCGTACTGGGTGTAAAAGGTAACCAGGTACGTATCGGCGTCAATGCTCCGAAAGAAGTATCCGTTCACCGCGAAGAAATCTACATGCGAATTCAAGCGGAAAAAGGCAACGGTAACGTTGCACCAGGTAACTACTAACCTGTGAAAAGGCTGACGATTGTCAGCCTTTTTTGTATCGCCAATTGTGACAAAGTGAATGAAAAGAGCGAATTAACATCGCTTTGATTAAATACCCAACGGTTGAAGGATAAAATGACGTTTTTGCCAAGAAAGTGTTTGACATATTTTCGGTAAATCGTAATATGTGCCTCCGCAAGACGGTGAGGTGGCCGAGAGGCTGAAGGCGCTCCCCTGCTAAGGGAGTATACGGTTTGTAGCCGTATCGAGGGTTCGAATCCCTCCCTCACCGCCATTCTTGCACTGCTCGTTAGAGCATTCGTTTAAAGCGTTCTTTGGAAGAACAGCGGAAAACATTGCGCGCTCGTAGCTCAGCTGGATAGAGTACCTGGCTACGAACCAGGCGGTCGAAGGTTCGAATCCTTCCGAGCGCGCCATATTTCCTTACCAGGGAATAAAACGGTGAGGTGGCCGAGAGGCTGAAGGCGCTCCCCTGCTAAGGGAGTATACGGTTTGTAGCCGTATCGAGGGTTCGAATCCCTCCCTCACCGCCATTAATTGGCCTATGGTCAATTTTTTTGTTTTAGACGAAAATTTGTGTGATATACTTCACAACCTTCTCGTAATGAGAATATTGCGCGCTCGTAGCTCAGCTGGATAGAGTACCTGGCTACGAACCAGGCGGTCGAAGGTTCGAATCCTTCCGAGCGCGCCACTATTACGTTTGATTGATGATGGCGAATAGACCAAAATCAGTGAAACCGACGCGTCCTTAGCTCAGCTGGATAGAGTACCTGGCTACGAACCAGGCGGTCGGAGGTTCGAATCCTCCAGGACGCGCCACTCTTTAGGGCATAGCCCGACCACTATTGGTGTCCCAATAGTGACAACTTTCTCGTAATGAGAAGATTGCGCGCTCGTAGCTCAGCTGGATAGAGTACCTGGCTACGAACCAGGCGGTCGAAGGTTCGAATCCTTCCGAGCGCGCCACTATAACGTTTGATTGATGATGGCGAATAGGCCAAAGTCAGTGAAACCGACGCGTCCTTAGCTCAGCTGGATAGAGTACCTGGCTACGAACCAGGCGGTCGGAGGTTCGAATCCTCCAGGACGCGCCACTCTTTAGGGCAATAGCCCGACCACTATTGGTGCCCCAATAGTCACAAATTTCTCGTAATGAGAAGATTGCGCGCTCGTAGCTCAGCTGGATAGAGTACCTGGCTACGAACCAGGCGGTCGAAGGTTCGAATCCTTCCGAGCGCGCCATATTATAAGCCCCGCTAGCGATAGCGGGGCTTTTTAACATCTTCGTAATATTATTCCAACCTTCCATTTACAACCTGATGTTTTTTATGAAGTTTTTCGTGAAACATTAAGTCTATCCCAGTAATTGCTCCAAATTTGCAATAACGTCATAAAATCAGCAGTTATTTGTGTTCGGATACGGTGAAATTGCAGATTTATGTGATTTGTAAGACGTGTTCGTCCTTAGAAATGTGCATTATCCTCAAGAGTGCAGGAATCAAAATTGACAAAGTTTAGCCAATCGAGATAATCCTAAACCTCTTGTCGGGATTAAACGGTTTATCCTGAACAATGATGGGCCAGCTTTGCGCTGGTTTTATTAGGCCATCAGGACTTTTTATTCGACCCTTAGGATAATGACGTCCACATTGAGGCCTATCTCCTTGTCAGGATGACAAAGAAAGGATGCAAAAATGGAAAATGTTGGAAGCCTGCTAGTAGACGCGGCCGCCCTGATGTTAACAGGGATGACGGTTGTGTTTCTGTTCCTCACTATTCTTGTCTATCTCGTTCGGCTGATGTCGAAACTGGTCCCCGAAGAGGTGCCAGAGCCGATCGCCACCCCACTTAAAAATAATAAAGTTCAACCCAGCTCTTCTACGGTGAGCCCGACTGTTGTAGCGGCGATCTCCGCTGCGGTGCATCAATATCGCACCAAGACGGCAAATTAGTATTGGACTGGATTAAAAGGAGTTAATGAGCATGTCTAAACCACTAGCGTTAACCGACGTGGTACTTCGTGACGCCCATCAATCGCTGTTTGCGACCCGTATGCGCCTTGAAGATATGTTACCTATCGCAGCTGAGCTCGATAAAGTCGGATATTGGTCTTTAGAAACATGGGGCGGTGCCACCTTTGATGCCTGTATCCGTTTCTTAGGAGAGGATCCTTGGGAGCGTCTTCGCGCATTGAAACAAGCGATGCCAAACACGCCGATGCAGATGTTACTGCGTGGACAAAATTTATTGGGCTATCGCCACTACGCGGATGATGTGGTGGAGAAATTCGTCGAGCGTGCCCATGCCAATGGTATGGATGTGTTCCGTATTTTCGACGCCATGAACGATGTGAGAAACTTCGAGAAAGCGGTCAAAGCGACCGTCGATGTGGGTGCGCACGCTCAAGGTACGCTCTCTTACACCACCAGTCCTGTGCACAACGCCGATACTTGGGTGGATCTGGCCAAGCGCTTAGAAGACTTGGGCTGTCATTCTCTCTGTATTAAAGATATGTCTGGCTTGCTTAAGCCTTACGAAGCCGAAGAGCTGATCACGCGTATTAAAGCCTCAACGGACATTCCATTGGCTCTCCATTGTCACGCGACGACTGGCCTATCTACGGCCACGGCAGTGAAAGCGGTAGAGGCGGGCGTGGATATTCTCGATACGGCGATCTCCTCGATGAGCTGTACCTATGGCCATACGCCAACAGAAACTGTGGTGGCAATGCTAGAAGGGACAGAGCGCGACACAAACCTCAAGTTGGATCAGCTTGAACCTATTGCGGCGTATTTCCGCGAGGTTCGTAAGAAGTACGCGAAATTTGAAGGTCAGTTGAAAGGCGTCGATTCTCGTATCTTGATTGCTCAAGTACCTGGCGGCATGCTGACCAACATGGAGAGCCAGCTTAAAGAGCAGGGCGCCGCGGATCGTCTTGATGAAGTGCTGGAAGAGATCCCACGTGTTCGTCAAGATCTTGGCTACATTCCTCTCGTCACCCCAACCTCACAGATCGTTGGTACCCAAGCGGTGATCAACGTGCTTACTGGCGAGCGTTACAAGAGCATTACCAAAGAAACCGCAGGCATACTCAAAGGCGAGTATGGCGCAGCGCCCGCAGAGCTTAATGCAGAACTTCAAGCGAAAGTGCTGGATGGCGCGGAAGCGATCACTTGCCGCCCTGCGGATCTTTTGGTTGATGAGATGGACACCCTCACTGACGATCTGCTGACAAAAGCGAAGGCGGAAGGTATCGCGTTGGCGCAAGACACCGTTGATGACGTGTTGACGTACGCACTCTTCCCACAAGTGGGGCTGAAGTTCCTTAAAAACCGTCGTAATCCAGATGCGTTTGAGCCTGCGCCGGGTAAAGAAGAGCCTGTCGTTGCAGCCCCTAGCGTTGCCGCACAAGGCGGAATTGAAACCTACAGCGTTAAGGTCGATGGCCAAGTGTACGATGTTGAGGTGGGCCCTCAAGGTCAGCTCAGCTCCGTCACACCAGCGAAATCGGTGTCGTCGGCTCCTGCACCTGCGGCAGAAAGCAATGCCGAAACAGTACCCGCACCACTGGCGGGTAACATTTTCAAAGTAAACGTACAAAGCGGCGCTGAAGTGGCAGAAGGTGATGTCCTACTCATCTTAGAAGCCATGAAGATGGAAACTGAAGTCCGCGCGGCGCGTGCTGGCATCGTCCAAGATCTGCATGTCAAAGAAGGTGATGCCGTGACGGTAGGCGCCCCGTTATTAAGCTTGGCGTAAGGGAGTAACATGGAAGGTTTAATGACTCTGTGGTCAGAGACAGGGATCGCTCACTTCGAATTTGGCCAGATTTGCATGATCTTGGTCGGCTGTGTGCTGCTGTTTTTGGCTATCCGCAAAGGTTTTGAGCCATTGCTGCTGCTGCCGATCGGCTTTGGTGCGATCTTAGCGAATATTCCGAATGCGGGTTTTACCGAAGAGGGCGGTTTGCTCTATTACGTCTACTACGTGGGGATCGAATCGGGTATTTTCCCGCTGTTGATCTTTATGGGTGTGGGCGCGATGACGGACTTCGGTGCTTTGATCGCGAACCCTAAAACCTTGTGGCTAGGTGCTGCGGCGCAGTTTGGTATTTTCGCTACCTTGTTTGGTGCGATCTTGCTTAACTATGTGCCGGGTATGGAATTTAGTATGCCTGATGCGGCCTCGATCGCCATTATTGGTGGTGCAGATGGCCCAACGGCGATTTTCCTTGCCAGCCGATTGTCGCCTGATCTGCTCGGCGCGATTGCCGTGGCAGCCTACAGCTACATGGCGTTGGTGCCGATCATCCAGCCACCGATTATGAAAGCGCTGACTACGTCTGAGGAGCGCAAGATCCAAATGGCGCAACTGCGTCATGTGGGTAAAGCAGAGAAGATCCTGTTCCCATTGGCGGTCTTGTTGATGACGATCCTCTTCCTGCCAGCGGCGACGCCGTTGGTGGGTATGTTCTGTCTAGGTAACTTGATGCGTGAAGCTGGCGTGGTGGAGCGTTTATCGAAAACGGCGCAAAATGAGTTGATCAACATAGTGACCATTTTCCTTGGTCTGGGTGTCGGCTCCAAGCTTCAAGCACAAGAGTTTCTCAACATCGAAACATTGGGGATCTTGGCGCTGGGTGCGGTTGCCTTCAGTATCGGTACCGCAGGCGGTGTCTTGATGGCGAAGCTACTCAATAAGCTGTCAAAAGAGGACATCAACCCATTGATTGGTGCTGCTGGTGTATCGGCGGTACCTATGGCTGCGCGCGTGGTGAATAAAGTCGGCTTGCAAGCTAACCCACAAAACTTCTTGCTGATGCATGCGATGGGCCCGAACGTGGCCGGCGTGCTCGGTTCGGCCGTGGCCGCCGGTATATTGCTGGCACTGGTTCAATAGGTCGAGCGAGTGACGCAAGGCGAAATTGCGACAGTTCGGTTAACTTCTCACTAAGAATTGGTATATATTCAAAGGGATGCTTTCGCATCCCTTTTTTTATCGATAGGGAAAGTACACATGGAAAACAAACAAATCGTAATCACGAAATTTGGCGAACCGGATGTCTTAGCGATTCAATCTTCAGCGGTGCCTCAGCCTCAAGCCGGCGAAGTGTTGGTTAAAGTGGCATTCGCTGGGGTTAACCCTATCGACGTAAAAACCCGTGCAGGGCTCGGTTGGGCTGCCGCGCAAAACAAAGACAACCTCCCTTGGGTGCCCGGCTACGATATCGCTGGAGAGATAGTAGCAGCGGGCGATGACGCGCAGCGTTTTGCTGTTGGCGATAAAGTGGCGGGATTTATTGGCTTTCCTTTGCAAGGTGGAGGCTACAGCCAGTATGTCGCCGTACCAGAGACGCTACTAACCTTAGTGCCTGATGCCATCACGTTGGAGGCGGCTGCCGCTCTGCCTTTGGCTGGGCAAACCGCTGTTCAGGCGCTGGATAAAGCCGGCGTCAAAGAAGGGCAACGCGTGCTTATTCTTGCGGGGGCTGGCGGGGTGGGGCACATCGCTGTCCAAGTGGCGCTCGCGGCGAAAGCGGAAGTGTTTACCACCTGTTCGGAAGCCAATTTGGATTACCTGGCGACATTGGGCGCACATGCGGTCAACTATCAGTTTGCCCCGGTCTCTGAGCGCGTTGAAGACGTAGATGTCTTGATTGACCTAGTGGGCGGTGACGCCGCATTAGATGCGCTAAAATGCCTAAAAGATGGCGCGACCGTCGTGACGGTCCCGACCATCAGTGCTGAGATGATTTGCGAAAAAGCCAAGATGCTGGGTTTTGAGGCGACCGGGATGCTGGTCGACCCAAATCCTGAACAGTTAGATGCCCTCGTCTATATGGTCAGCGTTGGCTTACTTAAAACGGAAATCCAGCACGTCTACCCAATGGATAATGTCGCTGATGCACATCGACAAATCGAGACGGGCAGAACGCGCGGGAAAGTCTTGCTTGATATGCAATGTTAGACGCGTTTAATCACGCATTTCAGTCGGTCGCATTGTGGTTTTCTGATTCGGCTCTGTGGGTACTCTTCATCACAGGGTTTCTCAGTGCGACTTTGCTGCCGGGTGGCTCCGAGACGGGGCTCGTTGCCACCCTCAGTCTCAATCAATTCTCCACTATGATGGTGATCGTCGTTGCCAGCCTAGGTAACACCTTGGGCGGGCTCACCAATTATTGGCTCGGGCTCTGGTTACCAAATCGAACTCAAGATGAAAAACACGGTCATAAAGCCGTAGCTTGGCTGCAAAAGTACGGCTATTGGTCATTGCTGCTCAGTTGGCTGCCGATTATTGGCGATCCTCTCTGTTTAGCCGCTGGATGGTTGAGAATGCGGTTTTGGCCATGTTGCTGGCTTATTTTGCTGGGTAAGGCATTACGTTACAGCGCGTTAGCTGCGCTTTATTTTGGACTTTTCTAGGAGATGTCATGAGAAAACTCTGGCTTGGTGCCCTTTCTCTCCTTGCTTTGTATGGCTGCGCGAGCAGCACGATTCCTTCAGTATCGCTGTTTTCTTCTCTCCCTCCGGGCGTTTCTCTGATCGAAGAGGTAAAGCCTCAGCCTGGCGTTGCGATGATCCCTTATGCCAAATATCGCCTCGACAACGGGTTGACGGTCATCCTCTCTCCGGATGATTCAGATCCTCTTGTCCATGTGGACGTCACTTACCATGTAGGCTCTGCGCGGGAAGAAGTCGGTAAATCC
Organism: Vibrio sp. R11-SG3-ISO3-SZ; assembly: GCF_059834345.1. Lineage (NCBI taxonomy): Bacteria > Pseudomonadati > Pseudomonadota > Gammaproteobacteria > Vibrionales > Vibrionaceae > Vibrio > Vibrio sp. R11-SG3-ISO3-SZ. The sequence continues at coordinate 23,171 of NZ_JCBDGX010000091.1, read as the reverse complement.
GGCTTTGCCCACTTTTTTGAACACATGATGTTCCAAGGCAGCGAACATGTTGGCGATCAGCAACACTTTAAAATTATCACTGAAGCGGGCGGTACGTTAAACGGTACGACCAACCGTGACCGAACCAACTACTTTGAAACTGTCCCTTCAAATCAGCTAGAAAAAATGTTGTGGCTTGAGTCCGATCGTATGGGATTTTTGCTTGATGCGGTCTCACAACGTAAGTTTGAAGTCCAACGTGATACGGTGAAAAACGAGCGAGCGCAGAATTTCGATAATCGCCCGTATGGCTTGATGTGGGAAAAGATGGCGGAAGCCATGTACCCAGAAGGCCATCCCTATTCGTGGCAAACGATCGGTTATGTCGAGGATTTAGACCGTGTGGATGTCAACGATCTTAAAGCTTTCTTTTTACGCTGGTATGGACCGAATAATGCTGTGCTGACGATCGGTGGCGATATCGACGTGGATCAAACGCTTGAATGGGTTCACCAGTATTTTGCTTCAATTCCGGCAGGACCAGAGGTAGAGAAAGCGCCGAAACAGCCGGCTCAGCTCAATGAAGATCGCTATGTCACGCTAGAGGATCGCATTTCTCAACCTATGGTGTTGGTGGGATGGCCAACCACTTACAACGGCGAGCAAAATCAGGCCTCGCTTAATGCATTGGCGAATATTTTGGGCAGTGGCGCCAATAGCTTGCTCTATCAAAACTTGGTCAAAACAGAGATGGCTGTGGATGCGGGCGCCTTCCAAGATTGCGCTGAACTTGCCTGTAGCTTCTACGTTTATGCCATGGGACCATCCGGTGACAAAGGGCAGTTGACGCCGCTCTACCAAGCGCTGATGGACACCCTTGAGGAGTTCGAGCAAACAGGGGCCACTCAAGCGCGCCTTGACCAGATTACCGGTATGGCGGAAGCTGACGCCGTCTTTGCCTTGCAAAGTGTGCGCGGTAAAGTCTCGCAGTTGGCATCCAATCAAACCTTCTTTGGTCAACCAGATAGAATGCAGACTCAGCTAGAGCAGATCCGTAACGTGACGCCAGAGTCCGTGCAAGCTGCGTATCAGCGTTTTATCAAAGACCAACACAAAGTGACATTAAGTGTAATTCCGCGTGGGAAAGCGGAGCTTGCAGCCGCGCCGGCGACGTTTGTCACCCCTAAACGCCAGTTGCCGGAATACCAAAAAGTGGATGAGAGCCAGCTGGCGTATCGACGTGCAGAGGATGATTTTGACCGCTCGGTGATGCCAGAGGTCGCCAAGGGTGTCGAAGCAACGATGCCTGAGCTGTACCGCGTCTATTTTGATAATGGCGCTGAGCTGATTGGTACCGTGAGCTCAGAAACGCCGACGGTTCAGCTGGAGATAAGTTTCCCGGCTGGGGAGCGTTATGTCCCGCAAGGTAAAGAGGGGCTGGCTAACTTAACGGCGTCGTTACTCGAAGAGGGCACCACTGAGTCGAGTGTGGAAGAGCTGCAAGCCAAACTGGATGCGTTGGGCAGTACGCTTTCGGTGAGAGCGGGCAATTACACCACCTCGCTGTCGATCTCCACCTTGGAGAAAAACCTCACGCCAACGTTAGCGATTGTCGAAGAAGTGCTGTTCAAGCCCGCTTTTGATGCTGACGACTTCGAGCGGATTAAAAAGCAGACATTAGAAGGGCTGGTGTATCAACATCAGAAACCGACTTGGCTGGCGTCACAAGCCACGCGACAAGTTCTGTTTTCTGGTAGTGTCTATGAACGTTCGAGCGACGGCACCCAAGCCTCGGTCGAGGCGATTAGCCTAGACGATGTGAAGGCGTTTTATCAGCAGCACTACACGCCGCAAGGTGCACAAGTAGTGGTTGTGGGGGACATCATCCGCAGGCAGATCGTCAAACAGCTCGCGTTTTTGAAAGAGTGGCAAGGCGAGGCGGCGCCATTGCTACGACCTCAGTCGGTTGAGCCCCTTGCCCAGCAAAAGCTCTACCTAGTGGATAAGCCGGGAGCGCCACAAGCGATTATTCGTATGGTGCGACAAGGCTTACCATTTGACGCAACCGGAGAGGTTTATCTTACGCAACTGGCCAACTTTAACTTGGCTGGCAATTTCAATAGCCGTCTGAATCAAAACCTAAGGGAAGACAAAGGCTATACCTATGGTGCCAGTGGCTATTTGGCCTCCAACCGCGAAGTGGGGGCCTTGGTCTTTTCCGCTCAAGTTAGAGCAGATGCCACACAGCCTGCACTGGTGGAGATGAGTAACGAGCTTGAACAGTTTGCCCAGCAGGGAATGAGCGATGAGGAGATGAAATTTTTGCGTCTTGCCGTCGGTCAACAAGATGCACTCAACTACGAAACTCCGGCGCAAAAAGCGCAACTGCTAGGCAGTATATTGGCGTTCGGATTGGATGAAGATTATTTACAGCAACGAAATCAGATTGTGGCAACGGTCAGCAACGAGACGTTAAACGCACTCGCGGCGAAGTGGTTTGATCCCAGCCAGTATCAAATCATCGTGGTGGGCGATGCGAAATCGTTAAAACCCCAGCTAGAAAGTTTACAGATTCCGATAGAAGAGCTTGAAATCATCCGTTAGAGTACACATAACTGAGAACGTAGAAACGATTAAACATAAGTGAACTTCATTTTGACAGATTTTGCTGCGCGATTAGAGCGAGTCGCTCGTAACCCAGAAGTATTCCAACACTTTAGCCGTGGCGTCGAGCGAGAGACTTTGCGCTATCAAGACGGGCGTTTGGCGACCACTCCGCACCCTCAAGGGTTAGGGTCGGCGTTGACCAACCAATGGATCACGACGGATTTCTCTGAATCGCTGCTCGAGTTCATCACTCCGGTGTCGCACGACATCGATCAGTTGATGGCGCAGCTTGAAGACATCCACCATTTCACCCAAACCAAACTGGGGAAAGAGAAACTGTGGCCACTGTCGATGCCTTGTTACGTCGAGCATGAGGAGTTGATCAACCTTGCTCAATATGGCGACTCGAACTCAGGCAAGATGAAAACGCTGTATCGCCAAGGGTTGAAGCGTCGCTACGGCAGTTTGATGCAAATTATCTCCGGTGTGCATTTTAACTTTTCTTTCCCAGACAGTTTCTGGGAGGCCCTCTATGGAGAGCAAGATGAGAAGGCGCGTCAAGAGAGCAAATCTGAGGCGTACTTCGGCTTAATTCGCAATTACTACCGCTTTGGGTGGCTGATTCCTTATTTCTTTGGCGCTTCACCGGCGCTCTGCTCTTCGTTTATTCGTGGCCGAGAGACAAAACTGCCGTTTGAAAACATTGGTGAAACCCTCTATCTGCCGAACGCTACCTCACTGCGCTTGAGTGATTTGGGTTACACCAATAGCGCGCAAAGCGTCCTCAAGATCGGATTCAATAGCATTGATGAGTATTTAGCAGGGCTTAATGAAGCGATTCGCACGCCTTCAGACAAGTTTGCCAAGATAGGCGTGAAAGTGGATGGTGAGTACCGTCAACTCAATAGCAACGTTTTACAGATTGAAAATGAGCTTTATGCGCCTATCCGTCCGAAACGAGTGACCAAAAGCGGTGAGAAACCGTCTGAAGCGTTGCGCCGAGGCGGAGTTGAGTACATTGAGGTGCGCTCACTGGATGTGAACCCATACAGTTCGGTGGGTATTACCGAAGATCAGGTTCGCTTCCTCGACCTCTTCTTAGCATGGGCTGCATTAAGTGACTCTGAGCCGATGGATTTTTGTGAGCAAGCGTGCTGGCGAGAGAACTGGAACAAAGTGATTGTCGAAGGTCGCAAGCCGGGTCTTGAGTTGCAGATTGGCTGCAAAGGTGAAGTCTTAACGTTGCAAACCTGGGCTAAGCGTGTATTTTCTGAATTGACGGCGATCGCCAAAGTCATGGATGAGGCAGCCGGTGGTCAGGCGTACCAAGATGTGGCAAAGACACTGCTTGAGTGGATTGATAACCCAGAGCTGACCATTTCAGGGCAACTACTGGCAGACACCAAACGCCTAGGCGGTTTAGGGAGTGTGGGCCGAGAGTTTGGTCGTCATTACAAAGCGCGCCATCAAGCTCATCAATACCGTACCTACAGTGAGTCTCTGATGGAACAAGAAGTCGCGCGCTCAGTGGAGGCACAAGCTGACATTGAAGCGAAAGACAGCCTGTCATTTGATGCGTTTTTAGAAGACTACTTCGCGTACTTAAAAACGCCGCAGCAGGCGTAATCCGTGCCACAATAGGCTCGCTCATTCATCGTCGATTTGCTAGGCTTTGACTATCTGCCTAGCTGTTATCGCCGGGCGAAGAAAAAGAATAGAACAGCTCCCAAGAGCTTGGAACCAATGGAGACGGACCATGCCGTTACTAGATAGCTTTACCGTAGATCACACTCGTATGAACGCCCCAGCCGTTCGCGTGGCAAAAACGATGACCACGCCTAAAGGGGATACCATCACAGTGTTTGATTTGCGTTTTACCGCCCCAAACAAAGACATCTTGTCAGAAAAAGGCATCCACACCCTTGAGCACCTATACGCCGGTTTCATGCGTAACCACCTTAACGGTGAGAGCGTGGAAATCATCGATATTTCACCGATGGGTTGTCGTACAGGCTTCTACATGAGCCTAATTGGCACACCGAGCGAGTCTCAAGTTGCTGACGCATGGCTCGCGGCAATGCAAGATGTGCTGAAAGTGGAAAGCCAGAACAAGATTCCAGAGCTCAACGAATACCAATGCGGTACGGCAGCGATGCACTCACTGGATGAAGCCAAAGCGATTGCAACAGCGATTATTGACGCGGGCATTTCGGTCAATAAGAACGATGAGTTGGCGCTACCAGATTCGATGCTGAAAGAGCTCAGTGTTGACTAAGTACCGAATAGACCAGCTGATTGAGGCTGGGACAGAAACCAAAAAAGGAAAGCACATCGCTTTCCTTTTTTATTACCTATTAGATTGTTATTGCGCTTTAGGCAATACCACGACGCGTGTTTTGGCCCATATATCGTGAAAGCCACGCTTTTTGGGATCGATAGGCACACTCAGATTAGCCAGGCCGAAACCGGATGTGCCAATGCGAATCAGCGCTTGCGTCACCGTGATTCGCCCGCCTTGATCATTTTGCAGTTGCAGTTTCCAGGCACGCATGCCCAATGTTTGGCCCGCTTTTGTCCAAAAGTAGACAAAGAAGTAGACCCACACCGCCGCGAGATAGAAGGTGTAGAGAGGGCTCCATACCGGATGCTGCGTAAGGAAATCACTGACGTCTTGGTATTGGCCAACATGAAATACGCCGAGCGCCATTAGCGCATGTAAAATGGCGATAACGATACCGGCCGCCATCATTTCGATGGCAATGATGATCAATCCATCATAAAAAAGTGCCCCTAAGCGGCGAAAAAGTCCCGCTGGTGGCAAGGTGCTATTGCTAGACATAAAACGACTTACCCTTAAAAAACTGGCGCCAGAATATAGTGTCAAACTGGTGATGAAAAGAGAGCTTGCGCACAGCTTACGACTTTGTGGCGAATTTATCAGCAAACAATAAGCAAATCAGCTTTTTGCACTTGCGCGATGGCAAAGCTTACGTATAATGCCAGACATCAACAGGGAGTCATCCCCAAGATGCCGGTGTGGTGAAATTGGTATACACGACGGATTCAAAATCCGTTGCCTTCGGGCGTGGCGGTTCAAGTCCGCCCACCGGTACCATACATAGAAAGGTCGCTTTTATAGCGGCCTTTCGTCGTTTTAGGTGTTTGAAAATATTCGAATTTTCAGAAGCTTATCTCATTTCCCCTTCCTTGTTATCGACGCTTTTCTCGCTCCAATAAGCTCTCTTTATCCGCCTTAAAATTTCTCCCATGGTCCATATATGGTTCATCGCATGACGATTCTGTGCGCAAGGGAATCCCAGTAAATCCAACAAGATCCGTTTTGTGAAAACTTGCCTTTCAACATAGCTGAGGAGGTCGGAAGAACAAGGTTACGGTCTTTTTTACTGTCTTTTCTGACTCTATGAGGTGTCTGATCGTTTTGATGCAGTCAGGAAAAGTCTTATGTGATGGTGAGCTTTGAGGCGTGTGTAATAGTGCTGTTGGGGAGTATCTAAACGTTAAAAACACGATTCTCAGTTTGTGTTTTCGATATGAGTCACGAATAGCAGCAGTTTTATATGCTTTCATATTACTTGTTTGTAACTTGTAGCATATAAGATCCATGAGTAGCAGAGGACGGAGTGTTTATGGATGAGTTTGAAAATAAACTGGAGAATTTAAAGCAATTACTTACATCTCAAAGCAGACAAAGTTGGCTGTTTGGGGCTGGGATTAGTTTTGGTTCCAAAATTCCTCTTATGTACCCGCTAACGGCTCGGGTTGAAGAAGTTATGGAGCAGAATGGAAGCGAAGCTAATAAGGCTATATTAGCGGCACTAAAAGCTGATTTAGATGATAATTGTCATGTTGAGCATTACTTGAGCCATTTGGGGGATTTACTTGCTTTATCCGGGCGTTCTAAAGAGCGTGTTGCTTATATAGGGGGGACTGCGTATTCGGATGAGCAACTAAGATCTCTATATACAGAAATCATAAAGGAAATCGGTGGTATCGTTCGATATGGATATGTTGGAGCCAATGCCGAATGGGGAATTGAAGAGCAAATAGGCTCTGCAGAAGCACCGATAGTTGAGATAGAACCTCACTATGATTTTATTGATGCATTATTACATAGCCAATCCAACCTAGAGCGGCGTTCAAAGACTACTTTCTTTACTACTAACTATGACACTTTACTAGAAGATGCGCTTGCTTTGCATCGAAAAGATGTATGTGACGGTTTTTCCGGAGGTGCTGTCGGGTTTTGGAATCCTGAAAGGGAATACTCTGCGTCACTAGACTCTAATACATATCGACTATTTAAATTACATGGTTCTATAGATTGGCATCGAGATAGTCGTTATGGGCTAGTTCGAGCTAGATATGGTAGTAAGTACTTATCTGAACCTGCCAATATAATGATATATCCGCAAGCTACCAAATATGTAGAAACACAGAAAGATCCTTTTGCCAATTTATTTATTGGGTTACGAAATACGCTCATGAACAAACAGCAAAACACGTTAATTACTTGTGGTTATAGTTTTGGAGATGACCATATAAATGCTGAAATAGAGAGTGCATTGAGAAGCGAGGGTAATCAAACTACATTGATTGCTTTTATTGAAGAAGCTCCTAAGGAAGGTATTAAAGTAAATGCTACTTTAGATCGTTGGTTAAATTGCTCTAAAATTTCGTCACGAGTATATGTTGCAGGGAGAAATGGTATATATCATGGTTCTGATGAAGTAGTGTCTGAAGAAGAAGGTGCTTCGTATGATTGGTGGCGTTTTGATGGGTTAACTAAATTTATTCGGACTGGAGAAGTATAATGAATGAACTATTTCAGCCTAGGTCCGAATTAAAAATTGGAAAAATAGTAGAGGTTTCTGGAAATAACCTTCGAATAGAGATTAGTGAAGAAGTAAATGAATTAATTCGGGCTGTTGATGGTCATGTATACCCCATAGGTCAGATGGGTAGTATCATTAAAATTCATTTTGGTCGCAAACTATTATTTGCTTTTGTTCGCTCTCTGAAAATGAGGTCTGAGCTAGCTATTGATGATAATGTAAGGCAATTAAGCGCTGATGATGACGCTCGAATATTAGAAGCGGACATGTTTGGACAAGGAGAATGGTCTGTCCGTAAATCTAGACTCGAATTTTCCCGTGGGGTTGAAACATACCCGCTACCTCTCCAGAATGCATACATTTGCTTAAATGCAGAGCTAGAGTCAGTATATAAAGCTGCTGAATCACATGCTAGTGAAGAAGGTGTTAGCCCTATGGTGCCTATCGGTAATTATATTGGTGGGCATGGAGCGGTTTGCAGAGCAAATATTGATAAGTTGTTTGGTCACCACTTCGCTGTTCTTGGTTCGACAGGGTCAGGTAAATCAGGAACCGTTGCTTCTATATTACACTCAGTATTAGATCATAAACCTGGTGACTCAATACTTAAGCCTAAAATAATAATGATTGATCCGCATGGTGAGTATGCAAGCGCTTTTAAAGATCGAGCGAAAGTATATAGGGCATATAATGATGCTTCATTTAATGGAGAGGGTGCTGAGTTATTAAAGCTACCTTATTGGTTGATGTCTAGTGATGAATTGAGGTCATTAATTATAGGTAAAACAGAATACGAAGCTACCTCTCAAAATAACATTATTTACGAAGCTGTGGCTTATTCTAGATTGTTAGAATCAAAACTTGTTAAAGATCTAGGAGATAATCCGGATGGAGGGCAAGAAATTGAGAGAGAAGATGATATAAGTGAAGAGAAAGTTCTTAACTTTGATCGAGATAAACCGGTACCGTTTAAGTTATCTCAGTTCATTAATCATATAGATAAAGTGCAAGGACGAAAGGCTGGTAAAAAAGATAATTTAGCCGCATCATCTGGCCGTGACAAAGTCGATGCTATATTAAAAAAACTAAAGGTACTTCGCTCTAACCCTCAACTTAAGTTTCTGTTACATGAGCATGATGATGAGTCTCCCGAGTTGCAGGAGGTTCTTTCTCAGTTTGTAGGAGAGTCAGTCGGTAGGGACATACGTATTATTGATATTTCAGGTTTGCCAAATGAAGTTGCAGGTCCTCTGACGGCATTGATATCACGTTTACTATTTCAATATAAGTTATGGCAGACAAAGGAAGAAAGGCAGAAAGACCCAATTCTATTTTTGTGTGAAGAAGCGCATAGATATGTGCCTAACCATGGAGAGGCGCAGTACAAAGAGGCTCAAGATGCTATTCGTAGAATAGCAAAAGAAGGAAGGAAATATGGACTAGGTTTAGGACTTATTTCGCAACGGCCTTCGGATGTTGAAAGTACTGTATTATCTCAATGTAACTCTTGGATTGTTCTTCGGTTGTCAAACTCTAGTGACCAAGAGCATGTAGCCAAGTTTTTGCCTGATAGTCTCAGTGGATTAACGAAAATGCTATCTGCTTTAACACGTAGAGAGGCTATATTTGTAGGGGAAGCTGCAGCTTTACCTAGTCGAATTAGAGTACGTAAATTGTCTGAGGATCAGCTGCCAGATTCTAATGATATTAAATTTGCTGAAGGTTGGTCTAATGATGCTATTGATGGCGAAGGGTTATCTAATATTGTAAATCGTTGGTGTGGTAACTCTTAAAATGATTAGGTTGAATTTCTAAGGACTTAACTGAATCAAAGTGAACTTAAAACTTATATTAAATCAGTACTTACTAATGCAAGGAGCTGATATGAATAAGAAATTTAAGTTCACTACCACCTCTCTTAACAATCTTTCGCGTCATTCCTACTCGTCCAAATCCACCGAACTGGAATTCTCGGATACCGAAGTCATAGGTTTGCGATGCTTGGTCGGTAGGACGGGGAATAAACGCTTCCTACTTAGGTATACCAGCCCCGTTACTCGTAAGAAAGCGTCTATAGGACTGGGGCGCTGGCCTGACATTGATTTGCCAGAAGTTCGTAAGAAAGCTCGTTCCTACAAGCAGCAAATTATTGAAGGCGTTGATCCCAAGCTTGAGCGTGACAATCAGACTACCGAGAAGACGATGACTCTGGAGCGGTTCTTTGATGAAGTTTACCTGCCATTGGCTAAACAAAAACGTAGCTGGAAGGATGATGTAGCGCGATTTCGTTTAGCAAAGTCAATACATCACATATCTATTCACGACCTAACTGCCGCCGATATCATCAAAGTCCAAATGGAGATGCAAAATGCCGTTACGATTAAAGGCAAGCCTTATGCTCCTGCTTCGATTAACCGTGTTCTAGCCCTATTGAAAACTATTAATCGTCAGGCATATAAGTTGATGGACGCGCCGCTCATTGCTGACAAGGTGAGCTTGTTGAAAGAAGATAACGTGCGAACTGGGTACTTATCGGAAGCGCAGCTAAAGGAGTTCATAGGTCACGCTCTGAACCATGAAGATAAAAGTATTGGCGCGTACCTAGCTTTGCTGTTTTTGACTGGCGCGAGGGATAAGGAACTGCGTTTACGCTTGAAATCCGATGTGAATTGGGAGGAGAAAACACTCACTATTCCACATTCGAAAAACGGTAGTAGTCACGTTTTATTCCTAAGTGACTACATGCTTGATATTTTGAGGTCGGTGCCTCATGTGGCGAATAATCCGTATCTCTTTCCTGGACGCAAAAAGGGTAAACCAGTAGGACAACCTAGGCATGCTTTCAAGGCTATAAAAGCCAAGATGGGACTGCCCGACATACCCGGAGATAAAGCGAACCTAACCCTGCATTCAGCTCGTCATACGGTTGGAAGTTTGTTAGCTAGTCAAGGAGTCTCGTTACACGACATAGCCAAGCAGTTAAATCACGCTGATCTGTCATCAACAAGGCGCTACTCAAAATTGACTGTAGGGCGTCGGAGGGAGATTGGCTCTCGTTTATCGGATATGGTGACTGCGAAGCCAGAGATACGTTGGGAATGAAGAAGTTAGGTTTAACCAGTTAATTTAGAAATGACATTAGAAAAGCCCCTGTTTAGCGATGAGCTAAACAGGGGCTTTTTCATTATTAAACGGAGATTAGAAATGAAAGCAGTAAACAAGTTTGAAGACATTCAATCATTGCCAATGCCTGATGGTGTGAAAGCAAAACTGCTCGAACACTTGATTGAGCCGTTCGGTGATGAAGAAAGTACCAAAGCGTTCTGGGATGAGGTCGGTACGACCTTGTACTTGATTGAGGAGTCCGATACTGACGAATCCTTGAGTGAAGAATCTGAGGAAGACCAACACTTCCTCCGCTTTGTTACGAATTACCCAGAATGGGTTCTGTTGTTAAACGACGATGATTGTCCTTGGTTATTAGCGGTCGCCATAGTGACCATGGAAGGCGGTGGCGTGTACTGCTGTGCTCCTATGAACAGTCCAACGTTCCCTGTCGCCAAGCTCGCTGACCAAGCTGAATCTTAAAACCAAATTAAACCTGAACAATTCCATCTTAAAGGAGGTGTCCTATGGCACGTAAACCAAGCAATAAACAAGCAGCAGTTCTACCAGAAGTTGTTGAAGGCAATGAACAAGTCACAGTCACTGACGATCAACCAGTAGACCATTTCGCTAATATCGTGCGCGAGGGTAAAGCGAGAAAGTTATCACCGAAAACGGAAAATCATTTGTTCTATGAAATTGCTATTCATCAAGGGGAGAAGGAACTTTATATCCGTATATCGGGTAATCAAGGGGGTGGTCTTTATTGTCGAAGTTGGATCCCACTTAAAGATATCACCGCTGTTCTGGATGTGCAGGGTGATAAGCCGTTCAAGAGCTCTGTGCTGAAGTGTGTCTTTTCCGGGCAGTCAGCGAATAACGCTGGTTTTATGGCTGCTTGTTGCAGGGGGCTTGGTCTTATCATCCAGTCGGAGAAATCAGTCTTCCTCCATGTTCTAGCGCCTGACTACGAGCAACGTCGTGATGAGTTGCTGTCATTAGTGGACGCTGAAACCAAAACTAAATAACCCCGAATCCACATCAATCCTTACCCACCAAGCCAACTATGGCTTTCATACCGAGCACTTAACAAGAGTGCTTCCTTAGCAAACTAAAAGAGATTTTATTATGAACTTAACTTTTGACGTTGAGCGATTACTGCTGCCTGTCAGTGTCGATCTTCAAGATGCTTTAAACCGAGTGATCAGTGAATCAGGCAAATGGACACCCATGATCCAATCGGTTGTGATCAACTTCCGAGATTCTTCCTACAGTTCGGAAAACGGTGGTTGGCACCCTGTTGAAATCAGGCTTGTTCGCCTCTACGACCAGTGGATCTTTGATTACATCACTGACTTTGCGTATTGCGGTGGTCCTTATCCCGAACTGGTGAAAGAGGTGGATTTTAACTTCTCATCTGGAACAGCGAGTTTTTCCTATGTTCCAGAACTGCTGATAACAAGTAGTGAGGTAATGGAGTTCTACTCGATGTGGGAATCCAACTTTCTCAGCTACGTCGAAATGGGCGTGTTCGATGAGATAAAAGTCACTGTGGATTAGTTCATCAGCAACAAACCAAGTAGAAAGCACCATGTATGTACCATAAAATAGTCGACTCACTTCCTAGTGAAACTAAGGCTTCCCATTGTTCCATGTTAGTCATGGCGTGATGGGAAGCCTTTTTCATTGGGGCAAGTTTTAGCAACGTTTACCCAATCCGTTGCCTTCGGAATTCAGAGGGGATGAAGTTGTTGGATTGCGATGGACGGTGGAAACACCAAGGAAGGGAGCGTTAATTTTAACGAGTTTGCTTGGTTTACACTGGTGTTTTGTTATTAAAAGCTCCCATTGCTATGTCGAAGCAATGGGAGCTGATGTTTAGGTTTTGCTATAGCGCGTAACGTATAGGGGTATTGAGAACGAGTTTCCATGAGATTTTCCATAGTCATCTGTTCTAATTACAGCGCCAAGAGCGCACCTTAATCTTATGTTTACAGGTCGGCGCGAAAACTTGATCATTTTCAACGTTGCCATGCGCTGTAAGCGGTAATCCACGATTCCCACACATTAGCTCTAAACCCGTTGAGTAAAAAAGGAACTTGTCACCGGAATCTATAGTGACAAGTTCAATTCATGACTCTGTTTATCCAGTCATCATACCCAGTAGATAGCCAACGGCGGTGAAGCTTAACAAGTTAGCGATATCAACTAGGTAAAAATACGGACTGGACTGAGTGATTTGGAGCAGAGTTCGTGCATCAGACATCATGGTTATACCCCTATTAAATTACTTCTCCTACCGGAGTTATTTTAGTGTTTGCTAATTAACGACGAAAAACGGCATCATTTTGAGTTTTCCCTTGCGCAGTATCGGTTTGAGGCTTCGCTAAATCGTCTCTTTCGCTTACCCCACATAGGTAAGCTCAAAATCGGTACATAGTGGCAAGTTGATGATTAGGGCGGTCGGTCTCGACGTAGTGAAACGACATTATGTCGGTGTTCTTTGTTGTCTTGGAGCTGTGCTTCTAGAGGGAGTGTTAGGACGTCATTTATTAACGTGGCAACTACTTGTAACGATCCAATGTGGCGTGAAGGTCGCGTATAAGTTCAAGCTTGAGACTGACAGGAGAGAGAACCTCGACTTGAGGTATCCAGGACTTCAACAAGGGTAAGATATCGCTCAATCTTGATACTCGACTGCTAACCAATAAACTACCGTCACTCAGTTCTTTCAATAGCTGCTGGTGGGGAAAAATCATACCTTCAAGAAAGCGCGGAGCTACTTCCCTGTCAACCTGTACAAGCACCTCAGCATCATCCGGAGTTAGCCACTCCATCCCTTGTTTATGTATCTCCTCGTGGACCTTTTGATTCGGTTTGTATTTATCTTCCCGGCGGTGGATCCGTGAAATATTCGGTAATCGGTACGAATGTAGCTGGTCACTGTAGGTCGCAGCGAGGAACCAGATACCACGGTCATTTACCAAACGATATGGATGGACAGATTCAAACGTTTTGCCATTGTAAATAAGGTCAATAACAGAGTGAGTGGTAATCACTTCGGTCAGTTGTCTAAACAGCGCATCGAACTTCTCCATGGGTTCGGAGCGTGGGTTCTTAAACAGAACGGGAGTGTGACCGTTGAACTTGTAGTGATTCGGTAGTAGCGCAGACAACCCCGTATCGTGAAGTACCTTGTTGGTATTCGCATTACCATTACCATTATTTCGAGTTACTGGATCTAACCGATAACCTTCATTGGTGCGGATGATCGGAGCGTTGGCTAGCCTTTCATTGAAATCGCGTCTCAGGGTTTTCTCGCTTACCTGATAATCCGCTACCAACTGCTCAGGGGAGAGCACTTCTCCCATAAACAATCTCGTCAATATGTCACCTAGCCTTAAAGCTAGCTTTTCACTCTTATCGCTCATGCTACTAGCGTACGGTTTCCCTTGGACAGGTTGAGGGCAAAACATTTTTAAATGTTTCAAACCGTTGCGCACTGAGATTTGGCATAGCTTTCATCGGATAAGGCAGGGCAATGACGATGCCTATTTTCACACTCATTCTGCGCTCTTGGACACATCCTGTCCGAACGCAGTGGGATACTACACAACGTAGATTTACTACAACGTCAATTAAAGGAAACAAGTAATGCAAGTGACATTCATTAAGCCGCTTATGGCATCAGGTTACTCATGCCGCTCTTTAGGTTGTCCCGGTTGGGTCACCAAGGGCGGATCATGCGATACATGTGGCGCAATGGATTACAGTTAAGAAGGAGCGTTCATATGGGCAACTGGACAGAAGACCAAGGTGACTATGATGATGGCACAGAAGATTCTGGCTTCAGTCAGGACTTCGACATGGAGCCGGGCGACGATGGTTGGCTCGGCGGTGACTTCATGGCTGATGATGACGATGATTAAGTCCCATCACTAAATTAGGCTTATCAACAAGGGCGATATCGAAAGGTATCGCCCTTTTCTGTATCTAGAGAAAAGGAAAAAATTATGACGAAAACACATTTTCATTCTAACCCTCAACAGCGCTGGTTTAAGCCGAGTCTATCGACGGGGATTCAAGGTGCTCATTATGGCAGCGTTCTAGGGCAGCGCATCGCCGGGGCTAGAGGGATGGTCGCATTTGGCGCGGTTGGATTTTTGGCAGGAGCAGTGATTGGTGGGGTCATGGAGGAGAAAGACGTTACCTAGCAAAGGAAGAAGTAGGGGAACCTGCTTCTTTTTTATTGGTGGGTTCGTGCTGAAATTATGTCGTTTCAAGAATGGAAAGCAGAGGGTAGAGAGGGTAGAAAGGTGTTTGCCAACGTCTGTCAACAAACACCTTTCAGATAGGATATTGAAATTCTTGCATGAAATAATCGCTAAGGTCTGGGCAATTTATTTGATAAAAAACGTACTATTAAAAAACTATTAAGTAGTGAGAGTAACTTGTAACACGTTAGTGACCAGTGACTTCGCTAATCACCTGCTTCAAGCGCTTCGCTGTCTCCTTGTAACCGAAAGAATCGCGTTTAGGGTCATAGGGATGCACAAGCGCGGTTTCAAGCTCCTCAAGGATTTGATCCCAGTGCAGAATTTTCCCACCTTTCGACTCGATATTCTGACCAACTTGACGAACCTCACGAAGGCGAGTTCGGCGGTTCTGGTTATTGCGATTTGCTTCGGCGGTGAAAGCATTAACGATTAAATCGTAGATAGACATGTTCATGATGGATACTCCAATAGTTAAGTAAAAGATGCAGTTAGACTGCGGTTTGATAAAAATCCCAAGTCGGTTTGTAACGACGGGACGGTGATGAGGCTGCTGTAGCCTTATGAATTTCCTGTTTAATCATTAACTGTGTATCTAGATCATCACAGGGAATAAATGAAAGAATCCGGTTACCTTGAGTTCTCAGGATAAGCCCTTGATATTTTTCACTAAGGTGACATTCATATCCTAGAATGGAGTTTTTCCGCACCCAACTACCTGTTGGGAGAGTTATCCAGTAATTCGCGTCTCGGATACAAAGCTTCTCAAGGTCAGCAAATAGCGTATCGAGATTTTGCTCACTTTCTTCATCTTTAAGAGTTAAATGAGCTAGCTGTTTACCGCTCGCTGCTCTGACACTGACATTACCATCAGTGATATTGATTGATGCCAAGATACTCGTTGACACCTGTAACTTGACACTGAATAAGTTAACCGTGTTCTTTTTTACTTCGGTTGCCATGGGTGTTCCTTAATAGTCGATAGCAAAACCGAAACGTCATAATGTCGTTTCGGCAACAAGTTACGCAGCTTCAAGAGTGGGGTGATTTTCTAATTGTCGACGTAGGTTGACATTTTCCTGCTCTAGCTCCTTGAGGCGAGCTTCCAGCTCCAATACTTTGTCAACCAAGTCATCATTCACAACGGGGGTGGTCTGTTTCTTCTCTGTTTTTAATTGAATTGCAAAATCGTTGAACATTTCATTGATAGTGTCAGATTCAACATCCGGGTGTTGTTCTAGGTGTTGTTTAATTTGCTCACGCAAAGGGACATAGCGCTTACTCGATAACTTGTAAACTTTGGTGAATCCTACTTTACGGCATTCTTCTAATGTTCCGAATTCACATAAGCTAGTCCAACGTGTAAGCGTGCGCTTATCTACCGTACGTTTACCGTTGCCAATAATATTTTCATCACGCCATTTACCGAACTTATTCTTGTTCCCTTGGAAGAGCTGTCTAACTTCATGCATTGCAGCACCAATATTGTATTGAGCTTGCTCACACTGTTCCTTATCAACAACACGACCAGCACCAGCGTTCGACAACGCGTTTACTATGGCATCGGCTAATTCATTTAGACGGCTTTCAGTGAGTTCTAGTACTTTGTTTGCATCAGTCATTTTTCTTGTCTCCATATTTAAAAAGAGCCCTCATTTAAGCCCCTTTTAAGTTTTTGGTCAATAGTAAAAATTCTTTTAAAACAATCACTTGATTGCTGTTTTGGGTGTTTTATAGTGAAAAAATGAAAAGTGGATTACAAGGGGACGTATCGTTGTTTAAAAGGCGTGTAACGAGGGTATTACCGAATTGCTTGTCACTAAAAAGGGATATTCATCCACTCGGGAGAATTGGTTTAAGAATCTGATGGATATGTATCGGTATTTGTCAAGAGAAAATTGGATTAATATTCTCATCTTTTACTTTTGTGATGGGCGTCACAAACCGTAAATTTGGAAAAAGTTGAATCACTGACCCCCTTTTTAAGATTGGATAAAGGCAAGAGATCAGGATAGGTTAACTCGGTTAGGAATGAATAATGATATTTAAATCATCATGTTATGAGAAAAGATGGATGTTGTATCTTGATAGTGTAATTAGGTTACGCAATTCCCCTCTGATTACGCCAGTAATCCCATCACGAAATCGTTAACCTAATCTCCTATCAAAATGCAATATCCATTCTTGTTGATTTAATTAATTAAAATCAATGGTTTACATGTTTATGCTTAAGCGATTACCTTCACGTTTTCCGCTATCGTTAACCACTATCATGAGTCCTTCAGCATCATTTTTACTTCATCCAGTTCGTCTTTATGGAAAAAGTGTTCTATCTCCATGTCAGGGAACGTTGCAATTAACCAATGCAATAGTGGGATGAGTCTTGGGGTTGCAGCGAGTACGTTAGGACGGAAGGCTGTGTCTCGTGAGTTCCTAATGGCATTATCTGCAATCCTAAATCCTGCATTGTTAAACAGTTCAGTAAGTTGTTTGAGAGTAAGTTTCTTACCATTAATGGTTTTGGTCAGTCCGTAGCTCTCTTTAGATAGGGCACGTAACGCGAGTTTTAGTAGGGCACCCTGTGAACCGCCTTCCTCATACTTGATGTATGATCCCTTCAGTAGTGGTTTGGTTTTGCTGTAGTCGATCCAGTTCTCCCAATCTTCCATGGTTTTAAGACAGTTATCACGTCGCCATCCATCAAACAATGCGCGAGTCTGTTGTCCTTCTTGCTCGTTTTTCCAAGGTACGGTATCGAAGTAGATATGCTCGACGATGTGACCTTTAGGATGGCGTATTTTAGTCATGCGAGGATTAACGGGTTTACGCTTAAAGTCGAACTCCAAGTTGAGCGTCTTTTCTCGTTGGATTTCTATCAAGTCCATGTCTTTCAGGTACATGTCACGAGGTGAAATCAATGAGTTGTTTGGGATCTTCTGTCCGGGGTAGCGGTCTAAGAACAGTTCGACCATATAAGCATTTTCATCCTTTGCCGATGATAAGGCTGATTCTGGTGGCTTAACGCCTGCTTTTGCTATGACGGGTTCGGTATCGCCATATTCACCAGTGATTTGTCCACGGGTTTTCATTGCGATGATTTGTTTAGCATGGTGCTTATGCTTAATCATCTTACCGTCACCCGTTTGTTCACATATCTTACTGAACCGTTGGCTAATGGTTCCTGAAACGTGGAGTTGTTCTTCAGTACAGTCTACGAGATACCCATCTGTCGTGGCACTTACAACGGTAACGTCGTCGCCATGGTGTTTATGAATCCCTGCTAATTGCTCTGAGAGAACCGCTCTAACGAACCCTGTCGCATGAGCTGCAAAATATGGATTAGTAACAGGAGAGTGTGGGATATTTTTGCTTAACCCATCTTGTGAGTTAAAACCGTGCTTTCCTTTAAGTCCTTGCCCTAATTTACCGTACAGCGTATTCCCTATCTCTTTCCATAGCTTCTCTCTGAATTTATCGCCCTTATCCGTATATTTTTGTCTTTGCTCTCTGATGAGTTCCGTAAAGCCTTTGAAAAGTGGCTCTTTATCTTCAATCCATGGAACGATCACTCCGAACTGAATTTCAATATCACATCCCATGTTATATGCGACTTCTATTTCAGGTGCGGTGCAGTAAGAGTAGCCCTCTAGCGGATAATATAATCCATAGAGGTCAGTTCTAACGGGTAGGCATGGAAATTTCGTAGTGTCTTTATTGAAGCTGAACTTAACGTAAGCAAACCCCATTTTATGACCGAGATAGTCATTGATATTGGTTGAAGTGAAGCTTTTCTCGAAGTCTACGGGTTTAATGTCCATTAAGGCATTGACGTACGCCGTAGCAAGATCGAAATCGTTGTAATCACCTAAGTTTGCACCACCAAACACGTAACACTCGTTTCTACCGCCATGGAAGCAGTCTATTGCCAGTTGTTCGAAGATACGACGACCAGCTGTGATGACAGTTTCTTTCTTCTGTATGACACGACCTTTTGTTTGATTCCAGTATTGAATCGTTTTGGTCTCCATGCCGAGTGCTTGGTTTAATGCATCTTTATCACCCGTGAGTGCTTTGAAGAGTGATACTGAGAAGTTACCCAGTGTTGATGGTAGATGTTCAAATTGAAGTTTGTCTAACCGTTCTTCTGGAATTTTACCCTTTAATGATTCTTTGATGTCGTTAAGAGCGAAGCGTTGCATTTCCAATCCGTACTTAACGGTGATTTTGGCATCTCGTAGGGCATAGCGAAGGAAGAGTGGCTCGTCTGCGACCAAAAGCTCATCCATACGGCTTTTACTATATGGCTCTGGTATCACTTCTTTAGGAATTTTGATGAGTTCACCGACGTTATCAAGTCCACTTTGCCCCGGACTAAGTAGTAAAGTATCTACAAAGCGGACACGGCTCTCACGTTTCTTTCCATTCTTGTCTGTAAAGTGAACGGGCTCTGAAGCTTGCTTGGTTCTACCCACTGCGTCTAGGTCGATGCCGTATGCGCCACGCGTGGAGGTTAATGTGCTTCTGACGACTTCCAGTTTCGCTTTCTGACTGGTATCCCAGAACGCTTCGAATGACACCATGTCAGCTCTAAGGTAGTGGGCATAGATGTAGATTTTCTTTGGCCATCCTGTAATAAATCCGCGCCCCATTGCAGTTTGGAGTACTTCAACCAAGAACTCTTCAAATTTCTTACGAGGTTTCTTGATTCGATTAATCGCCTTGAGTTCATCTTCTCGGCTTTTGTTAGCGGCTCTGGACTTCTTGATAACATCAGCAACGGGGGTAAGTACCACATCACTCATGTGGTGTTCACCTGCGATTAGATAATACTGATAGGACAGAATGTCGTTTCGGTTTTCCTCGGCGTTGTAGACGTACTCACTGTCTATACCAATGTGAACCGCTTCATCATCACCTTTGAGTGCTTGCCATGGTGACTGCTGTTCATTCTCGAAGTAGATATCGAGCTCATCATCGACAGCTTTACTTGAGTATTCATCGGTTTGCTCTTGCGCTAGAAAAGCGTCGAGTTCAATGCTGCTTGATTCTGTGGTTTGGTCGGTAGTTTCTGCTTGGAAGTATTCGTCGAGTTCTTTATCTATGGCTTCAACATGGTTAGGTTTGTTTTCATTGTTCATCGTTGTTCTCTTATAACCAAGTGCATTGTTGGCGGGTGATGCGTCCCTCTTTATACCACAGAGCTCATCCACTGATGAGTGTGGCTTCGTCTTGGTTTGGTGTGTGAGTGATAAGGTTGTGTAGAAAGTAGGAGGGGCAGAACGATGATTTTTGAGATTTTGATGTGTGGTATGGAGAGTGGGGTAATTGATGGAAGTAGAAACCCATACCAGATATGGGAACTCTCAAAACGGTGCTGTTTTTCATCGAGTGTAACTAAACATATAAATAACTCCGCTAGGAGGTCCGATTTAAATATGATTTACCCTAGTAGTTGGTGGTGGATGATTTTGTCTGGCGGTATGCGGGGTATAGATATAGAGAGCCTGATCCTTTAGTGGGATCAGGTCTTTGTTACTGCTGGATAGTTGTTTGTAATATCAGGTTGTTAGCTCTCGTAGTCCGTGTAGTGGGGGGCGTTACGTTTCCTGTTGATGTCAGTTCTTTTTGTTTTCTTTTGGGTAGCAGGCTAGAATTGCCGATTCGAACAAAACATTGCAGATTCCTTGAGGTTACTACATAACTAATGGCTACTATCTTTTCTTTTTTCTCAGGCTCTGGCTTTCTTGATTTAGGGTTCGAAAATGCTGGTTTTAATGTGGCACTGGTTAATGAGTATCACGAACCGTTCTTGGATGCATATAAATATTCAAGAGTTGTTATGGACAACCCAAAACCAGAGTTTGGCTACTATCTAAACTCCATCGAGGAGTTCGTAGATGGTGGTAAGTTAACAAATGAACTCAAACAACATGTTCGCAAAGTACAGAAAGAAGGAGAGTTAGTCGGGTTTATAGGTGGCCCCCCTTGTCCGGACTTTTCTGTCGGTGGTAAAAATAAGGGTTCTGAAGGTGATAACGGTAAGTTAACGAGAACATATGTCGAGACCATCGTTGAGCATAAACCTGATTTCTTTTTATTTGAAAATGTAAAAGGCTTGTGGCGAACAGCTCGTCACAGAGAGTTTTATGAAGAAATGAAATCTAAACTTATCAGCTCAGGCTATGTACTTACTGAGAACTTAACTAACTGCATTCAGTTTGGTGCGCCTCAAGACCGAGATCGAATCCTTCTTTTTGGAATCAAAAAAGAACATGTTGTAGGACTTTTAGATATCGAGTCTTTAGGTAGGAATGCTCTCCCTAAAACACTTTTTGATTGGAGTAGTCACGTAACCTTTACTCTTGATGAGTCTTTGAAACTTTCATCTTGGCCTGAAACTGCTGTGTTTGAAGAAGGTGGAGTAAGGGCTATGCCCGCAGGTATAAAACCAGAGCTTACTATTCAATATTGGTTTGAAAAGAACAAAGTAATGGAACACCCTAATTCGAAACATTTTTTTCAGCCTAAATCTTCTAAATTTAAGGAAATTGCTGAGGGTGATGTGGGTAAGAAGTCATTTAAGCGATTGCACCGTTGGAGATTTTCACCAACAGCTGCATACGGTAATAATGAAGTTCATCTTCATCCCTATTTTGCTAGGCGTTTGAGTGCTGCTGAAGCACTCGCGATTCAATCTCTACCTAGTGAGTTTGTATTACCGCCTACAATGACGTTGAGTAATATGTTTAAAACTATTGGTAATGGTGTTCCATATGTAATGGCTTTAGGTGTTGCAAATACAGTATCTGACTTTCTACATCGTATAAAGTAAAGGAAGAGGGTGGGTTGTGCCCATCCTCTTTTTTGACGGATATTGTTCGTTATCTACAAGGCTCTAAGAAGGTATGGAAGAACATCGTGTTGTTGATACCTTTGAGTCCTCTTTTACATAATAAGTAGAGCTCTTCTATTGCTGAGTAAGGTAAGAAGAAAGTATTCATATCTTGGAATTGAGGGGCGTTGGCTTTTTTTAGAACTTGTTCTCTGATTTCATCTGGAGCCGCGATGATATATGTCATATGTGCTAGTTCGGGGGATTCTTCCTTAAACCCTTTCATACGATTTAGACCTGACGTTACCCCTGTGCTATGTTCGATCTCTATGATAGCTGGGATTTTTTTCCCCTCGTCGCCAAACCAAATACAATCAATTAGTTCACCAGCAGGTGCTGCATTTGGATATCCTTGCAATGCAGGAGTATTGTCGAGATCTTTCAAGACACAATCCATTTCAATGAGTTTTTCATTGTTGTATAGAATTCCATGGTCGTTTTTGGCGACCCATGACTTCAATCCCATTGCTTCTGCGGACTTCACTAATAGTATTTGTATTTGAGCATGTCGCCTTTTTTGTTCGATATCAATTTCTTTTTCTTTTCCAGAAATATTAAGGTCGAGGGCATCAAAGTACAATTCTCGATCTACTTCGGAAATGACCATATCATTGACTTCTTTGACATGCATTTTACCCTGTTCGTGAGGGATGTCAGGGCAATAGATTAGGTGTTTATGTCCCTCTTTTACCTTTGTTTCCGGACCTATTTTTTCTAGTCGACCGGGAAAGCATAAATAGAATGTAGGCGTGTGTAGTAGTAAAGCTTCTAGAGCTGAACGAGTGTTATAGCTTCCCCCATAAATGCGGTCGACATTCACAGGTTTATTTGGCTTTAGAGCACTAGCTAATCTCCAAAGCATCTGCGGTGATATCGGTTCTTTTTTCTTTTGTGCAGGGGTTTGACCTTTGCTCGGATCCCATCTTTTGATGTAGATTGGTCCTTCAGGAAGTTTAATATCAACGATCATTATTTTGGTCTTGGTTTCTTTAGTTGGATACTCATAGATATTATTTCTATTGAGTGCGTTGATATCAGAGACCAAGTTAGATGCTGTGAGTTGAATTTTATTCATACAGATACTACATATTGATAGAGCTGAAGGTAATGAAACTAAGTTTATAGCATATTAAGTCTTGGTCGTTAAGCAATGCTATAGTTATAGTACTTTTGACGTTTATCTAAGCAACTGTCTTGTATGAGATTATTTTGAGATAAGGTTAGTGTGCTAAGTTGTTATCTATGGACTTCAGTTCGATGGTAGTTTCTTGGCGAATTAGGGGCAAACGCGATGGTTGGATGGGGTTCTGCTTGCGTTATCTAACAGTGCATTTCATGCCGATAAGTTACCATGGATTCTGGTGTGGAAATGACTTCAAGTAATTGTTTATACACGCATTTAGCTCCGCTAGATTTGATTCAAAATCCGTTGCCTTCGGGCGTGGCGGTTCAAGTCCGCCC
>NZ_JCBDGX010000090.1:0-39604 GCF_059834345.1 Vibrio sp. R11-SG3-ISO3-SZ | reverse complement strand
AACGACCCAGACAGCTTTTTCACTGGTTACACGCAAAATTCCCTTAGAGCCCCAAAGAAGCTGCCCTCTGGGATGAGCATGCGGTTCGATAGCAGACTCAGCAACCATACTGCGACTATGGGCAAGCACGGGTTGAGTTGGGTCTAAGACAAAGGCAACGTCGCTGGGCGATAACATTGTCGTGTTAGGAATATGTTTTGACATCCTGTCTCGTTAAAACGTATCAAAAAAAAAGGTATTTTAGGAATAACTAAAGAATATATCTAGAGCCTGTTGATCTTTTAAGTCAACGGAACCTAATAGTTATAAAAGTTCAGGAGAAAACACATATGGTCAGCCGGCTCAATGTAAAGTCAGTCGCTGTAATTATCGCTTTGATATTTGCACTTGTGATTAGTATCTTTCCACTTCCAGGTCAGTCCGAGATGTTTTCTCGGAGTGCCGCAGTTGTCTTAGTCACACTCGTTTTTTGGAGCTCAGGATTCGTTCCGCCCTTTCTGGCTAGTTTGATTTTCTTTGCTTTAGTCACGATATTGGGCCTAATTTCACCATCGATAGTATTCGCGGGTTTTGGTTCTACCGCTGTATGGCTCATCATTTCAGGGTTTATCATTGGTGCAGCAATTTCCAAATCCGGGTTGGGCCAAAAACTTGCGACAATGATTTCACCTTACTTAACAGTTAGTTACCCGCAACTTATCGCCGGTTTGGTATTTAGTGCCATGCTACTGGGGTTTATCATGCCCTCTTCCGTAGGCAGAGCAGTGGTGTTAATTCCCATTGGTATGGCATTAGCTGACACCATTGGACTGAAAAAAGGCAGTAACGGCCGAATTGGCATTGCTACTGCCCTTGCAATTTCGTGCAATATGCCAAGTTTTGCAGTGTTACCTGCCAATATTCCCAACATGATTTTAGCTGGCTCCAGTGAAAACCTCTTTAATGTTACCTTTGGCTACACTGAATACTTGCTACTTCATTTTCCCATATTGGGTATCGTTAAATCTTTGGTCGTCATTTGGTTAGTACTGCGTATTTTCCCTGACGAAATTTCGGCCCCATCAGCCGCTGAAGACACCAGTAGCGAAAGTTTTGTTTCTGACCAAAAAATGCAGAAAAAAGTGGGTATTTTGCTCGCTATCACTTTGCTATTCTGGATAACAGATACCATTCACGGCATTAATCCGGCCTGGGTAGGTTTAGTGACCGCAATTATACTTCTATTACCTAAATGGGGAATTGTAGAACCCAAAGCGTTTAATAGCTCAGTTGATTTTGCCACAGTGATTTTTGTCGCAGGTGCTTTAGGGCTGGGAGCTCTTGTTAATGAATCCGGAATTGGCTCAGCATTAGGGCAGTTATTTGGACATATACTTCCAGCAGACCAAAACAGCTCATTCCTGAGTTTCATGGCACTGTCTATCATTTCAACTCTCACAGGATTAATCGCAACAATCCCTGGTGTTCCAACAGTATTAACACCGATGGCCGGAGATTTCGCTCAAATAACCGGGTTCTCTCTACCCGCTGTTATAATGACTCAGGTAATTGGTTTTTCGACCGTAATTTTCCCATATCAAGTAGGACCACTAGTCGTTGCAATGCACTTATCAAAAGAGCCTCTGTCTAAGCTATTAAAAATTACTCTTCCGTTAACGGCCATTACGGTTGTTGTGCTGATGCCTTTAGATTTCCTATGGTGGCAACTACTAGGCTGGATTGGTTAATAACCTGCCACTAATACTTTATACAATCAATATGCTAAATAATAAGAGCCTGACCACATTGAATTGGTCAGGCTCTTATTAATAAATCACTTGTGATTGCGTTTTCAGCTTACTACTACTTTGAGCTATTTTTCCCCGAGTATATGGCCAAGCCATTACGCCGCCTTCCATTACTTTTACATTTTTCCAGCCATAAGCACTACGTACCAATTGAGCTTCATAACCTCTTAACGAGATTTTGCAATAGCAGATAATCTCCGTTTCTTTATCTTGTGGCAATTCGTCCAAGCGCTACCTTAGCACAAGGAATTAACGTTTCACCAATACCAAGCCGCATCTGCTCATATTCATCCTGGCCACGCACATCAAGAATGAATGGTTTTTCATTATGCTTACACAAACTCATTAACCACAATACTGCCGGTTGCACCGTGGGAAAGCCCCACCTATCATTTGAAAATGACTAAATCGGTGTATATCCTTTAAGCATCACATCATAAACTGGTCTCAGAAGCGTTTCTTCAAAACGCCAGGCGATCGCACTTTCATCCAATGGATCAACAATCTCAAAAGGTAAGGCGGTTACTGGCTGCAAAGCATAGTTAAATTCCCACAACATTGCATGGCCGACATCCAAAATCATTGGGCAAGAAGTATAACCATCCCAATTAGCGGTTAACGACTGCCCCTTTATTAAACTGCATAAATTTTCCGCCACAACAGGAAGCTGGGATTTAACTGATGCCGCTGTTTTACCAATTGGTGTACCAACACAATCGCCAATGCCAAAAACATTAGGATAACGGTTATGCTGCATAGTAAAATTATCAACATCCAAATATCCTAGGAAATTTTTATTGTCTGCTAACGCAGAATCACGAATAACCTTAGGCGGTGTCATCGGCGGTACGATATGAATAAAATCCCAGTTAATGCGTTGGCTTGAGCCATCTGGCTGAGTAAAGATTGCCGATTTATTACTGCTATCAATAGAGGTAAGTACTTGCTCATAATTTGGTGTTATGTTCCGCTTTTGCCAAACCTCTTTCAACTTGTCATTGAACGCCTTAACAGAAAAAAGTATGTTTTCTGACGTATAGTAGTTGAAATTAAATTCGTCTCTTCGCCCACTTTGAGCAGCAAAATATTCAACTAAGTTTGTGGCTTTCATTGGTGCACCGGCGCACTTCATCGCACCAACTGGACGGGTGAACACTGCCTGACCATTTCCTGGGTTTTCAACAAACTGTTGCGCCTGCTTATAGCTCGCTAGACCAGCTTCTGGACTGTGATAGATACTCGCTATTCCACCTTTTCCTATTAATCCAGTTTCCATTCCTTCAATAAGATCATAGCGTAGCTCAATACCAGTTGAAACGATTAGATAGTCATATCCAACTTTTTCACCGCTTTCAGTTATCACTATGTTCATATCTGGTTGAAACTCAACCACTGTACCGCGTTTCCAGTTTATCTGGCGATCTACATAACGGTTTAAGGGCGCAACGACATCACTTTTACTATCATAAGATCCAGCAAGAAGTAATGTTTGTCCTGGCTGATACCAATGGAAGTCGCGTGGCTCAATAACCGTAATCTGCGCGCCATCAAGCTTGCGTAGCAGCATGTTTGCAATGCCAATTCCTCCGGCTCCACCACCAACAATAACAATTTTAGCTTTGCTATCGATTTTACTTGCTTCATTATACCCGACACCAACAGCGCCTAAAGCGCCCAAAGTGAGCCCGGACTTTAATAATGTTCTACGTGTTATAGGCATAAATAGGTCCTTTAGAAATGCACAAATTAAACAAAGAAACAATCGCTTATCTCAGTCCTACACCTTCATTGAGTAGCAATAAATCAACGATTGCAAATCGAACTATCCAAATCAGCCATCGCTTCATAATGGCTGATATATACCTTGCCTTTTAAGTGTTCAAAAAAATCTGACTTTAGAATGTCATCCATGACTGGGCCTTTAACTTCTGATAAGTGCAGTTGAATCTCGGATTCTTTCAGACGTTCGTGAATCAACGTGAGGCTTTCCAGCGCACTGGCATCCACCATGTTTACCCCAGATAACATCAATACCAAGTGTTGGATTTGTGGGTACTGTTCCAGATATTCCGGAATCTGATCTTCCAGATAGCGAGCATTGGCGAAATATAAGCTTTCGTCAATTCGCAGGCTGAGTACTGTTTTACTTTGGATCACATTAAAGCGCAGGATATTGCGGAAATGTTGAGTCCCTTCAATTAAACCGACCACTGCAATATGTGGCCGACTGGTGCGCCAGAGAAATAGCGCCAGAGAGGCAGCCAGTCCAGCCAGTACGCCAATCTCAACACTAAAGGCCAGTACACCAATAATGGTAAGAAACATGGCGATAGCGTCACTTTTGGCGCTTTTCCAGGTATGGATAATGGCTTTCACATCAATCAATGCGGATACTGCTACGATAATGGTTGCCGCTAGCACCGCATGTGGCAAGTAAGTAAACAGCGGTGTGAAATAGAGCACGGTAATACCGATGCCGATGGCAGTAAATGTGCCCGCTAATGGTGTTTCTGCGCCGGCATCATAATTGACTACTGAGCGCGATAGACCACCGGTAACCGGGAATCCACCGTTAATAGCGGAGGCAATGTTGGCACCACTTAAGGCAATCAGTTCCTGATTAGGCTCAATTCTCTGGCGACGTTTTGCTGCTAATGTCTGCCCAACGGAAGCTGACTCGACGAAACCGATAATACTCAGCAAAATAGCGGCTGGAAACAAGTCACCGATTAGTGCCAGATCGAGTGATGGAAGTGAAAAGCTGGGCAAACCGCTTGGGATCTGGCCGACTACGCTGACGCCTTTTTTGTCCAAATCAAACAGGGCTACCAGTACAATACTCAGTATCATCACCATCACTGGAGCCAGTTTGGTTACATGACTTGCCAATTCTGACGAAAGCCCTAGCTTAATTAAACTAGTTTTGAGGTTCTTACGTGCGTAGATCAGGGCAATCAAACAGGAGGTACCAATCAGCAAGGTATAAAAATTGGTTTGAGGTAACGCAAGAATCAAATTAGTCAGGCGTTCAATTACATTTTCTCCGTGCAGCGGCACGCCAAGAATATGTTTAAACTGTCCGATAGAGATAAGGATACCGGAGGCAGTCATAAAGCCGGAAAGCACTGGATGGCTTAAAAACGTCGTCAGAAATCCCAGTCTTAGTACCGACATCAGAAATAGCACGATACCGGAAAGAAATGCCAGGGTTGCAGCCGCAGTGATATAACCTTGACTACCCATTTCAAACAGAGGAGCAACGGCTTCTGCGGTCATTAGTGAGATGACTGCGACCGGACCAACGGCTAGTGTTTTACTAGTACCAAACAGAGTATAAGCGATCAGCGGCAAAATACTGGCGTACAGACCAACAACGGGCGGCAGGCCAGCGACCATCGCGTATGCAAGACTTTGTGGAATTAACATCAAAGTCACGATAATAGCCGCTAAGCCATCTTTAGTAGCATCATGACGCGAATAGTCAGGCAACCAAGACGATATCGGCAACCATTTCAACCAGGAATTTTTCATGCCTTGGTTATCCTAAGCAATGTATGTGAATTCGTTCAATCGGGCTGCTTAACCCAACTCAGGTCAAAACCCACTTCGGCGGCTTGGGCAATACGGTGATCAAATGAGCCTAATTCGTCGCAGCTCATCGACCAAAGTGCACTGCAACGTGTGCCTGTACGGCAGAAAGCAAAAATAGGCTTAGGGGCCTGTGCAAAGAACTGACCAAACTGTTTCCCCTGCTCTTGAGTAATATTTCCGGATATCACTGGTAAGTGGAAATAGGCTAAGCCTTGTTCTTTAGCCAGTCGTTCAATTTCTCTATTCAGAGGCTGACCATTTTCTTCCCCGTCAGGGCGGTTATTGACGATAGACTTAAATCCCATCACAGCAAGACGTGCTACATCGCTGGGCAGAATTTGTGATGAAACGGTAATTGAATCGGTTAGATAGATTGGTACCAGCATAACAGAAACTCCGCTTCAGACTTTATTCAATGGTATTTTCAGATAGCGCACACCGTTATTTTCTTCCGGTGGTAATTCTCCGGCTCGCATATTGACTTGAACCGAAGGCAAAATCAGGGTCGGCATATTCAGCGTGGCATCACGTCCTTCACGCATTTCAACAAATTGCAGCTCAGAAATACCCTGTTTGACGTGAATATTGTGTAAACGCTCATCACCGATCGTCGTTTCAAACAGATACTCTTCGCGGTGTGGTGCTTTGTAGTCATGACACATAAAGACGCGTGTATCATCAGGCAGAGCGAATAATTTCTGAATTGATTGATAGAGGGTCGCTGCATCTCCGCCGGGGAAATCGCAACGGGCAGTGCCGTAATCGGGCATAAATAAGGTGTCGCCAACAAATACACAGTTTCCAATCACATAAGCCATGCAAGCAGGTGTGTGGCCCGGAGTATGAATTGCCTGAGCTTTAATACCGCCAAGGGTAAAACTTTCCTGATCAGCAAACAGGTGATCAAACTGACTACCGTCCATTGCAAAATCACTACCGGCATTAAACAATTTGCCAAACGTATCCTGTACCACCGTGATTTTGTCACCAATGCCCAGTTTTCCGCCGAGTTTCTGTTTGATATAGGGAGCCGCGCTTAGATGATCGGCGTGGACATGGGTTTCAAGAATCCACTCAACCTGTAAGTCACTTTCCACTACAAACTCAATCAGTTTGTCAGCCATTTCGTATGAAGTTCTGCCTGATGCTGGATCATAGTCGAGCACTGAGTCAATCACAGCACATTGTTGACTGTTAAAATCAACGACGACATAGCTGTATGTGAAGGTTTTTGAATCAAAAAATTCATAAACGTTGGGAGTCATGTTTCCTCCGTTGCTGTAAATATTGAGTTTCTCGGCATTGGAATGATGGGCACCGGAAGGTACCCGTTAAAATGTCATCTCAATATAGAGTGGGTGGAGCTTGCCGATTACAGCGTTTTTTTGCTGAAGTACCAGTCAACATAATTGTAACCTTGATCTTTACGCACTTCGGCTTCTTGAGTAGTTGCTGGTGGTGGAACAATCACTTCATCGCCGGGAGTCCAGCTCTCCGGAGTTGCACAAACATTAGAGTCTGTAGTTTGTAACGCTTTAACCAAACGAAGAATTTCGGCAACTGAACGGCCGTTGCTCATGGGGTAGTACAACATTGCACGTAAAACGCCTTCAGGATCGATAACGAAAGTGGCACGTACAGCAGAAGTATCACTTGCTCCTGGCTGAACCATGCCGTAAGCGCTAGCAACTTTCATATTCAGGTCGGCGATAATCGGGAAGTTAATTTCTACTCCAAAGTTATCTTTAATACTACGAGCCCACGCGATGTGCGCGTGAACACCATCAATAGACAGCCCCATCAATTCACAATTTAGTGTTTTAAAGTCATCACTGGCCTTCGCAAAAGCCATAAATTCGGTTGTACATACTGGTGTAAAGTCGGCAGGATGAGAAAATAGCACGAGCCATTTTCCTTTGTAGTCTTCCAACTTTAACGTCCCGTGTGTTGTCTTGGCATTGAATGCCGGTGCTGGTTTGTTTAACTGTGGCATTGCTACCATTTGTTTTTCATGTTCGCACATAGGTCACCTTTCATCATCTTACAATCGATTAGTTATCATCAGTTCAGTAATAACTGGCTAGTTAAAAAGCTATGGTTTAATCTGATCGATCTCTAATAATCACTTTAGGAACAAAGTGGACGTATTCGACTCACTGTATACTGTTTAATAATCGACCAACCATACGCACAGTATACAACCCTCAATGACATAAAACTCACCAAAAAATGACAAGAAACTATCTCAACACGACAAACCTTCAGCCAAGCGCCAAAGCATATATCCTTGATAGTGCAAAGCCCGTACTTATAGAAAAAAGGCAACTAGAAGCGGGTACTGGCGTTCCTGAACACCAGCATCCTAGAGGACAGTTTATATGGGCTAAATCAGGTACCTTCAGTATCCTTAGTAGTAACAAGGTATGGATAGTACCAACATCATGTGGGATATGGATTCCTAGTAACGTCTTTCATGAGCTATCCAGTGACACAAACACAGTGTTGTTGAGTTTATATGTTGATCCTTTTTATGACGTTCTTCCAGGAAATGAGCAAGCCGTCGTAATGAAACTCAGTAGTTTATTGAAAGATGTTATGGAAAGGCTTGTAAGTGATAAGACTAATCAAAACTACAGTCGCTTATTGGGTCTTGTTGTGTTGGAAGAGTTATCTTCTTTAGAGCAAACAACTTATTGGATGCCATCTGGGGCAGACCCTCGTTTGAAAAAATTACTAAGTTTACTAATTAACGAATTTTCTTCTAACCATCAATTGTTCTCCCTTGCACCTAAGGTTGGCGCAAGCCCGCGTACGATAGAGAGACTATTTGTTAAAGAAACAGGACTAACGTTTAGAACATGGAAAAGTCGGTATAAGTTGATTCTGGCGCGAGATCTTATAGAGCAAGGGATGACAAGCAAAGCCGTAGCACATCAAATCGGATATAAGAGTGTTCCGAGCTTCACTAGAGAGTTCAGCAAATTTTTTGGTGTTCCTCCTCAGCAATGTATCGAGTCCAAGCACAATGATGGTTAACATGGTGTATCCGTCCTACTTGTACCAAGTAGAGCGGATACAATTAATTAGCGGCTAAATTCGTCCACAGCAGCTAGCGCTTGTGTTCCATAAATAACAGCAGGGCCACCTCCCATCAAAATCGCAACATTTATGGTCTCAACCAGTTCTTCTCTGGAAGCTCCCGCTCTAACCGCTGATTCAACGTGGGAACCGATACAGCCATCACAACGTACATTGATGGCAATCGCAACTGCGATAAGCTCTTTATACTTGGTTCCCATAGCGCCCGGAGCAAAAGCTGCTTTGTGAAGGCTTAAAAATGCGTTGAGAGTATCAGGGCTCTCTTTTCGAAAGGCGGAGCCTAGTTTGCGTTGTTGCTGATTAATTTCTGTATAATTTTTACTCATAACTTTACCTTAGTTGTATATTTAAATTTATTTAATCTGGTTTGCAGATTTCACCGTACTTTATGGCTTTGAGTGTATTAAATAAAAGCCAAAAAATTAGAAGGGTTAGACATCCTAATAGCGCTATTCCCATATAGAAGTATTCAGGTAAATGAACTAGCTCGGCATATCTAAATAACGCAACATTAAAAGCTGCTACCGGAAATGAAGAAGCCCAAGATGAAAGATAAAAACCACCTTTTCTAAATTCATTGATATTTAGTACCAGTAAAATAGCGGTGAATAGTGCCACAGAAGCAAGTATTCTGGATAAGTCAGTCAGCTCTGGCACTAGTGAGCTATAGGACACAAAACCAATAGATGGTGGTGCTAACAAGATAAACAGCATAGGTTTAAAACGTTTTGGCAGAGCTTCATGAAAAATCAAACGGTTGATAATGATGGTTAATAGTACCATCCAAAAAACAATACCAACGCCGAAAAAGAACCAGCTTACCTCCATATATCCCAACTTAGTTCCAGTGATTGGAGCAATAATGTTACCAACAACCGGAATAAACCAACTAGGATTAGCGTGCTCTAGTCGATAGTGATCGTGGTGTATCCAGCTATGCATAACCAATAACGTTAACGATAGCTGGACGGCCGCTCCTATGCCCCATAAAAAATAGGAAAGCGATTCAAAATTATGCCAAACGACGGAAAGGAGTAATAGGCTGATTGAGAAAGCTGAAAAGAAATTAATCTTGACCGGGTGTTTTGTTTCTGCGATCACTGCATTTGGATAGCGAAAGAGTTTTAGTAGATAAAGGCTGCTCACCAGCAGCATAACGATACTTGCCAAAGCACTGGTGAATGTTGTCACCACAGGAAAAGACATCCCCAGAGCTTTTTGCCACGCAATTGAAAATCCACTCAACCCCATAACGATGGAAAACATTGAAATAGGGAAATGTATTAATCGGCTTTCTACCTTTGCAGAGGATGAGTGGTTTATGGATACGTTATTCATAACAAGCCTTTTAAGAAACTGACTTTAACTATTAGTTGCATCTTAATATAACCGCATATTAGTGACGCTTTTGACAAAAAATACGACAATTTATATTCCTAATACGACAGCCGGTATTTTAAAAAAAAATAATATTGTAAAGTAGTTGTTAGCCCAGTTTCAGCATAGGTCGATTCCCAAACTATATTTTCGATAGAGATGCTGATACTTTCTCTCTGGGTTTTATTATTAATCAAGGAGTTACTATGGATACTATCAATATAGGAATTAATGAACCTGACCGTATTGCTATTGCTGATGGCCTAAAGCGATTGTTGGCAGACTCATACACCCTTTATTTACAAACTCACAACTTTCACTGGAATGTGACCGGTCGCCAGTTCCGCGAGCTTCATTTGATGTTCGAAGAACATTACACAGAACTTGCAACAGCTGTAGATGATATCGCTGAACGAATTCGTTCATTGAATATCATAGCTCCTGGTACTTATAAATCCTTAGCAGCACTAAGCTCCATTGAAGAAGTAGAGGAGATCCCGCTAGCAATGGATATGGTGAAAATTCTCACTCAAAGTCACGAACAAGTCATTAGGACTTGCCGTGAAATACTAACGATAGCTCAGGAAGCCAATGATGAATCATCAGCGGCACTGATTTCAGATAGAATGCGCGTGCATGAAAAAACGGCATGGATGTTAAGGGCTATTTCAGCCGAGTAGAGTAAATTAATTCGCGCCTAATC
This sequence comes from Vibrio sp. R11-SG3-ISO3-SZ, assembly GCF_059834345.1. Lineage (NCBI taxonomy): Bacteria > Pseudomonadati > Pseudomonadota > Gammaproteobacteria > Vibrionales > Vibrionaceae > Vibrio > Vibrio sp. R11-SG3-ISO3-SZ. Next base: position 29,047 of record NZ_JCBDGX010000090.1, on the reverse strand, counting down.
TGACACTTACGACTTTATCTTAGCACTGTCAGATAATTACTGGCTCAGCATTCTCTCGATTTAATACAACAGGTATCTGTGTCGTTTAACCGACAAATAGGAGTAACTATGATTGACATAGTTGATCTATCACGACTGCAATTTGCCTTTACAGCGATGTATCACTTTTTGTTCGTTCCATTGACTTTAGGTTTAGCTTTCTTGCTCGCCATCATGGAGTCTGTCTACGTTATGACAGGCAAAGAAATCTATAAGGACATGACCAAATTTTGGGGCAAGCTGTTCGGTATAAACTTCGCACTAGGTGTAGCAACCGGTTTGACTATGGAATTTCAGTTCGGAACGAACTGGTCGTATTATTCTCATTATGTCGGTGACATATTTGGTGCACCACTAGCCATTGAAGCCCTCGTTGCCTTTTTCTTAGAATCCACTTTCGTAGGCCTTTTCTTTTTTGGCTGGGACCGTCTGTCTAAGCGCCAGCACTTAGTTGTTACCTGGTTGGTTGCCTTGGGCTCAAACTTTTCTGCTCTATGGATCTTAGTTGCCAATGGTTGGATGCAACACCCTGTTGGTTCAGAGTTTAACTTTGAGTCCATGCGTATGGAAATGGTCAGTTTTGCAGAACTTGTTCTTAACCCAGTAGCTCAAGTTAAGTTTGTTCATACCGTAGCAGCGGGCTACACAACAGGCGCTATGTTCGTACTTGGCATTAGCTCATACTACCTCCTCAAAGGACGTGACATTCCTTTTGCACGTCGTTCATTTGCAATCGCATCATCATTTGGTCTAGCGGCGGTACTTTCTGTAATCGTACTTGGTGACGAATCTGGTTATGAACTCGGTGACGTACAAAAAGTTAAGCTGGCAGCAATTGAAGCAGAATGGCATACAGAACCAGCTCCTGCTGCATTTACTGTCATCGCTTTTCCAAATCAGGAAACGATGCACAATGACTTCGCAATTAAGATCCCTTGGGTTCTAGGTATCATAGCGACTCGCTCCCTAGACGGACAAGTAACTGGTATCGCTGATCTCAAGGTGGAGCATGAAGAACGTATACGTAACGGTATACACGCGTATGAATTGCTTCAAAAACTGCGAGGTGGAGAAACCTCAGAAGAAAACATGCTCGAATTCGATCATGTCAAAGACGATCTAGGTTACGGTTTACTTCTCAAGCGCTACACCGATGAAGTGGTCGATGCTACAGATGAGCAGATTGCGTCTGCAGTTGAAGATTCTATCCCAGCCGTGGGGCCATTATTTTGGTCTTTCCGCCTGATGGTCGCTATCGGATTCACGATGCTGTTCGTGTTTGGTGCCGCGTTTATCCAAACGTGCCGACAGAAAATCACTCAGAAGCCTTGGATTCTCAAAGCATCACTTTTGAGCATCCCTTTGCCTTGGCTTGCCGTTGAACTAGGTTGGTTCGTCGCAGAGTATGGGCGTCAACCTTGGGCTGTAGGTGAAATCCTGCCAGTTGACCTCGCGGTATCGGGCTTGACTGCCGGCCAGTTGTGGGGGTCACTACTTGCAATAGCAGCCTTGTATACCGTATTCCTGATCGTGGAAGTTTATCTGATGGTTAAATTTGCACGTAAGGGACCGAGCATCCTCAAGACGGGTCGCTACCACTTTGAAAAGAACGGTGAACTTGCACAAGACGAAGTTAACCGCCAAGTAGAAATGTAACAAGGGAGAATGACAATGTTTGACTACGAAGCTTTTCGATTTATTTGGTGGGTACTAGTCGGTGTGTTGCTAATTGGTTTTACCATTGCAGATGGTTTTGATATGGGTGTGGGTGCCCTGGTACCAATTATCGGTAAAACGGACAACGAACGCCGTGTGATGATCAACTCCATTGCACCTCACTGGGACGGTAATCAGGTATGGCTGATCACGGCGGGTGGTGCTTTGTTCGCAGCATGGCCACTAATATATGCAGTCTCATTCTCTGGGTTTTACTTTGCTATGATAGTGACGCTGGCAGCTCTTTGGTTACGTCCTATAGGGCTGGATTACCGATCTAAAATCGAAAATTCAAAATGGCGTAGTAACTGGGATATAGCTATAAGTATTAGTGGTTTTATCCCACCGATAATTTTTGGTGTAGCATTCGGCAACTTAATTCAAGGAGTACCGTTTACACTGAATGATCTGATGATGGTTACTTACCACGGTTCTTTCTTCGGTCTGCTCAATCCGTTCGCACTGCTTTGTGGTGCAATTAGTTTGGGTATGTTTCTGATGATGGGGACTACTTGGTTGCAAATGAAGACAACCGAAGAAGTTTATTGTCGTGCACGTAAGTATACGACGCAGTCGTCGCTGTCAGTTGCTGTTCTATTTGTTCTAGCAGGTTTTTGGGTTCAATTTATTGACGGTTATGTAATTGTTGGTGAGCTAAACACTCTAGCTGCATCTAACCCGCTGGCTAAAGAAGTAGTACGTGAGTCTGGTGCGTGGATGGGAAATTTTGCGGACTACCCTGCTATGTGTATCGCACCACTTTTGGGGGTACTAATGCCACTGTTGACCATTTTAGCAACCAAAGTTGAGAAGAACGGTTTAGCTTTCCTGTTCTCTAGCCTTACATCTACTGGAATTATACTGACCGCGGGCTTCTCAATGTTCCCGTTCGTTATGCCTTCTGATCTGGAACCAAATCACAGCTTGACAATGTGGGACTCAACGTCAAGTGAACTGACGCTTCAAATAATGACAGGTATAGCTGCTATATTCGTGCCTATTATCCTTATGTACACTTCATGGGCATACTACAAAATGTTTGGCCGTCTCGATAATGAATTTATTGAAAATAACAAGAATTCACTTTACTAGGGAGCAATTCACATGTGGTACTTTGCATGGATTTTAGGTGTGTTACTAGCGAGCTCATTCGGCATTATTAACGCTCTATGGTTAGAAAACTCAGAAATGATGGATGAGGATGGTTCATGAGCTGCCGAACACGATGCACCGTTATCGAAAGGCGTCGCAAAGGGAACGTAGAGATCCCAAAACATCTATCTCAGTAATTTGCTGTTCCTGCCCTTAGTCAAATCAAGTTCTCTGATGTGAGGTGTATTTGGCCCAGTCAGATCAGGATTTTTCTCGCTAGTGCCATCGTTCTATTCGCGAGAAAGCTAACTGGGTAGTATCGCCAGATCGCAAGTTTACAGGAAAGACATTCTCCATCGTGTTTGAATCACGGGGCAAGCCCAAAAGCATAAGCGTCACAGTCAAGGTGTACTGAATAGCCGCTCAAACTAGTAATACGGTGATGGATCTTAATATTTCACAATTAGTTATTGGCATATGCCAATAACTAATTGTATGGTGTCTATTATACACAGATAAAGGAGAGCACTATGTTGTTTGCCATTCCCTGCCGCGGATCTTCTCTTTCCAATCATTTTGCTAAAGCCCCTCAAATTATGCTGTGGGACAACCAAGCAAATACCAAACGAATCCTTGAACTGCCTAAGTCATCATCGTGTTGTGGCCATAAGCACTTTTGGCGCGAGGTATTGCAAGATAATCAGATTCATGCTGTTGTCGTTCGTTCAATTGGTTCTAATATGCTAAGTACACTGTTTAAGCTCAATGTTCGTGTTCTGAGTGCACCGCGTGGGTTCTCTCTGGAGAGCTTTGATGAAAGCCAACTGACTCCTGTTACTCAAATTGAATTTGCTCGGCCGTCAGCGAATAAAAATAGAGCGAGGTGTTCAAGCCGGAGTACAATACGCGCTACTGCAATTGGTATGCGAGAAACATACAGTGAAGGAAAAGTTACAAGCCCTAGAATAATCACTAATAAGCTTTCACCACAAACGATGAATCACTTGGCGAAAACGTTCAACTTACTCGATAAACAAGAGAAAAAATAATGATTTACCTAATCAGCTTTGCGACTTTTTTGGCCTTTGTGGTTTTCATGGCGATAGGCGTAATGCTAAAACGTCAGACTATACAAGGCAGTTGTGGTGGGCTGGCTAGTATTGAAATAGAAAGAGAGTGCAACTGCGTCGAAACGTGCGATGAACATGCGCGTACACTTCACCAAATACAGGAACCTCAAGCATCAGGCGATAAGGTTCTGGCTATCACTCTCGACTAAACATGAGTGCCTGACCATGAACTAAGCTCTGAGCTACTTTGGCACGAGCATGCTTTACGATATTGCCAAATGTTTGCCTAGAGACTCCCATACTAGCCGCAGCTTCTGCTTGACTAAGATCTTCGAGATCGGCCAATCGCAGAGCTTCGAGTTCCTCGGCTAACAACTCAACTTTATTGAGTTGAGCAAGAGGCACGCCATTAGGTTTAAAACACTCGTATGGCGCGCCTTGACAAATGTTGCGCTCTTTTTTTGGTCTTGCCAATTTGTTTACACCTCTAGTCTTATCGTCTTTTCTAACCGAGTAGTATTTTATGTCTATTTATATACCCAAAAATCACCAACAATGTGCGGTTTGCAGCCAGCCTTTTTTCAACGATCATAGTGCCATCCACTTTGAGTTAACGGCTGACGGAGGTGTTTTGGGGCAAATTGTACCAACTAAAAAAGTGCAAGGCTATCAAGGTGTGATGCAGGGCGGTGTGATTGCTACATTGCACGATGCAGCAATGACGCATTGTCTATTTGCTCGTGATGTCTGCGCTATGACAGCTCGACTTGATGTTCGCTATCTCAAGCCAATCCCTCTCAATTCAGTAATTCAGGTTCAGGCTCATTGCTTCATGGAAAAGAGAGGTATGTATTTAATGCAGAGTCGCATTTTAATCGGTGAGGACTGTTACTCATCTGCTGAAGCTAAATTTATGTAATACCCGAGACATACTTGAGATGTCGATAATCGCTTTGTGATACGACTGACATCGTAGTAAACCTCCCTGTAACCATTCAAATGCCATTCTGTGGAGAGTGATTTCGCTTAGATAATATATACCAACTACTAGTTCCAGAATTATTAGCTAATCTAAATTGCTTTGGAGCACTTCTGAGCTGGGAAGTGCCATCTATTGAAGGTTCTGAACAAAACTAGTTGATGAGCGTGAGATTCTTGTTGGGAGATAGATTTTGGACGAAAGTGTTTCAGGGACTTTGCTACATTAACGAAGTACGGATTATCTTCTCTATTAGTGACCTCAGACTCTTCGCCCAAATTTCTTGGGCCATCACGCAAACAGAGATATAAGAAAAAGTGCATTTCGTGATCATGGTTGGTTCGTGTCAAGGACAAAGGGAAGTGGCTCTAGTACTAGCGATCTGCCGGTAAGTTTAAATTATGCCATAAATATTGGCCGAGACGCAGCAAAAGTCAGATTAACGGTAAGCAAAAAAAACAGCAGTCAGTGATAGGGTTTAATCGCCAAATAAATTCTACGCAAACTACCATTTTCATGCCGGGCTAAATGACATGGTTCAGCATGCACTCCCAGGGGCCTCAAAGGGAAGATTGAGCACCTTCTGCCCATTTGGTCAGCTTTAAATCGTCCAAAATAAGCAGCACGCAAGGCACAACAATTGACGCGAGTAACGTAGCCGAGACTAAGCCAAACGCAATACTGGCAATTAACGGGATCAGAAATTGCGCTTGCGTACTGGTTTCGGTTAACAGTGGAAGCAATCCTGCAAATGTGGTTAACGAGGTGATAAATATCGCTCTAAATCGGTCACGTACCGCCTCTCGACAAGCGTCTATCAAGCGCTCGCCTTGGGCGATATTCTTCTTAATAAAATTGACCAACAGAATGTTATCGTTAACGACGATACCCGCTAAGGTAGCAAAGCCAACCAAGCTTGGAATAGTCAAATCGAACCCCATGCCCAAGTGCCCCCATACCACACCAATCCAGCCCATAGGGATTGCCAGCAGCACAGCAATCGGTTGAGTGTAGCTTTGTAACAGGAACACTAAAATAAGATAAATCCCCACCACGCCAAGAGCAAAGAAGGTCGCCAGCGAGGAGCCCGTATCTGAGCTTTCTTTATCCTGACCTTGCGAGGTGAAGGTGATGTCTGGGAATTTGTGTTGAGTTTGCGAGACAAATTCGCTATTGAACTGCAGCATGATTTCACGCGCATTGGCAACCCGCGTATCGATATTGCCTTGCACAACCACAGTGTTCATCCCATTAATGCGGTGAATTCGCGAGAAGGCTTGTTTTCTGTCAAACGTCGCAACACTTGATAATGGAACTAGGGTTCCATTGCCTGCCGTCACCATCAAGTTATTCAACTCATACAGGCTAGCTTGGCGCGTAAACTCATCCAGTCTCACACTAATATCCACCAGCTCGCCTTGTTGGAAAACCATCAGATCAGTACTGCCTTTTACCGCGCTGCGCAGCGTTTGAGCAATGTTGGAAGCATTAACTCCCATCACGTCAGCTTCATCTTTAAGGTTAACGTGAAATTCGGTTCTGCCCTCACGCAGATCGGTGGAGAGGTTATAGACACCGTCAAATCCCTTCAACCATTTCACCAGCGAGCGGCTGACTTGATTGAGCTCTTGTAACGACTCCCCCTGAACCCGAATATCAATGCCATTGCCAGCAATGCCCCGTTCTTTATCGGTAAACTTGAGTGAAACCACATCCGCCGTAGGGCCTACTTTTTGTTTCCAATCTTGGATCAGATCTTTAATGCTCTGCTGCCTAAATTGCGCTGGCAATAGATCGGCACTGACGGTTGCCATATGCGGCCCCGACTCATTAGCATCAGCATTTGAGTTGAACATGATCGTGGTGCTCACGACCAAAGGTTTTGAGCTTGGGTATTTCTCTGCGTATTCTTGGTTGAGTTCATCAAGCGCGTTTGAAATCTTCTCCACCACCGCCTCTGTCTGGCTCAGTAAACTGCCTTGAGGGAGCAAGATACGCGCCTGCAGCACATCACTTTCCAAGGCAGGCATGGCTTTGAATTTCAGCCAACCTGACGAAATGGAAGCGGTTGAAATCATCACCACCATCACCAATATCCCTACTGAAAGATAAGGTGCATTCATCGCCTTGACACTCACTGGCACAAAGAATCTGTCTCTGATGTTTTCAAAACCGGCAATAAACTTGTCCCGTATAGGATTAGAGCGAGATTCAGTATGGCTATGTGCCAAATGAGACGGCAAGATCAAGAAAGCTTCTATCAGACTAACAAACAAGGTAATCAATAACACGATGGGAATATAGCGTAGTACTTCCCCCATCTTGCCTGTGAGAAACATCAGCGGCCCTATCACCATGATGGTGGTAGCAAACGATGCAATCACACCTGGGAAGACTTGTTTGGTACCTTCAACTGCAGCGTCAAACGCGGGTAGCCCTTGTTGCCTCTTGGCAGCGATGTTTTCTGCAATGATCAACGAGTCGTCCATTATCAGACCAATCGCAACAATCAGCCCGACCAGCGTCATCATATTCAGGGTATAACCGAGAAGTTGTATCGCAAAAATGGCGCCAAGGAATGAAACCGGCAGCCCCATGGTGACCCAAAAGCTAAAGCGAATATTAAAAAACGCCCACAACATCAAAAATGCCAGTGCTAATCCCTGTGCGCCATTGCTTGTGAGGATTCTCAGACGCTCAATAATATTGGTGCTGGAATCTTGGGTGATGGTTAAAGCGACGCCTTCAGGGGCTCTCGCCTGTTCTTTTTCAACAATGCTGACGATCGCATCTTTGACCGTTAAGGTATCTTGAAATTGCGTTTTGGACACCTGAAGCAAAGCGGCACGCTGACCATTGAACAGGATTTGATTTTCATCGCTAGTGAACTTCTGCTGAATAACGGCAACATCACCGAGGCGAACCTGAGTCCCCGTCTCACTAGATTTAATCACGATATTTTCGAAGTCTCTGACGTTGCTGCCTAAGTGGTCGAAGCGGACGCTGATCTCTTCCAAGTCATTACTAAATACGCCAGCAGGAGTGCTGATACTTTGCTGTTGTACTAGATTGGACAAGTCGGACACACTCAGGCCGTACTGCTGCAGCTTCCACTGCGATACACGAATTTCTATTTCTTGATCCGCAAAACCGCTCACGGTCACCTGAGCGATCAATGGGCTCTCTTTTAACTTGTGCTTAATTTGTTGGGCATAGAGATATAAGTCCCTATCTGACATATTGCCGGTAATCGCGACACTGGCCACCGTTGCCACTCGGTCCAGTTTCGATACCGTGATCTGCTCAACTCGATCCGGAAAATCACTGATGGCGTTAACCTGCTGTTGAATATCGCTGGTTAAAGTGTCAATGTCTTCATCATCGCCGATTTCCACATTGGCGATGACCAAACTCTCTCGGGCATCACAGCTTAACTCTTTAATTCCACTCAGCTTATCGAGAGAATCTTCCAACGGGTAACACACTGCTTCCATCATCTCAAAAGGTGACGCGCCCGGATAAACGATCCGAACCTCAACATTTTTGGTCGGCGTCAACGGAAAAGTGTCTTTCTGCAGTTTGGGCAAGGCAAAAGCCCCTAACAGCAGTACCGCCATCATCAGGACATTGGCGCCAGTGGTGTGCCGAGCAAAAAAAGCGATCATAATTTGCCCTCTTTCTGAATCGCGTTTAGGGCTTTAAATCCGCTCTGCGTATCCAACCAAAGGCCGATTTTCTCATCCGGTTGCGGTTGTAAAGCCATCCCCTCAACGGCGGGTGAAAGTTTACTTAGCACAACCACATCACCGAATTCCACGCCAGATTTGATCACCGCAACCTGCCCTTGGACGAAATCTATCCTGACAGGTTTGCTTTTCAGTTTACCTTCAGAGACAGTGTAAACTTTACCATCATGGATGGCGTTTATCGGTAGCAGGACTTGTTGCTCCATCATTGGTGCTTTAATCGTGACTTTAACGAAAGTCCCACGAATAAGTGGTGGCTTCTCCCCGGGAATGGCTTGCTGATATGGCTGATTGATTTGTGCAACCAGGCTTTGGCTTTGAGTCTGGGCATCGATTTCACCGCCGGAGCGACTGATCTCGGCAGGCCAAGTAATTACTTTATCGCCTGCTTGGAGCTCGACTGTCGCGCTCAAGTTGCTATGAACATCTTCGTCAAGCGAGTCAAAGCGATTGGAAATTCTTAGCGGACGCATTTTACCAAGCGGAAACTGCGCGCGAACCTCAACGGCATCGATGTCATCCGCTTTGAGCAGCAATTCCCCCTTGTTGACATACTCGGCGAGTCCAACCAAGGTTTCGACAATGCGAATATCAAATGGGGCTTTAATTACGGTTTGTTCGAGATCTCGGTTTGCAAGTGCTAGTTCCGTTTGCAAAACCTTTTGCTGCGCTTGATTAATGGCCAGTTGGTTTTTCTGTGTCTGGAGCTGTTGCTGGCTACTGAGCAAGTCTTTGGTCGCGCGGTCTTTCTCTGTTTTGGAGATATGCCCGGTTTCACTCAATTTGATTGAGCGGGCATATTCTGACTGTTGTACCTCAAACTCTTTCTCTGCAATCTTGAGCGAATCGATAATGGTCTGATTCGTTAGCATTAGCACTTCAAGCTCAGCTTGCAAACGGGCAATAGTAAGTTGATAAGAGGTGGGGTCAATTCTAAGGAGTTCGCTGTCTTTGCGGATAATAGCGCCCGTTTTGTATTGCTCAGAAACCCACACAACCGCGCCGTCAAGTTCAGACTGTGCCTGCCAGTCTTGAACAGACTCGGTATGTCCATATCCGATGGCAGAAGGTTGGATATTTCGCGGCTCGACTTTCAACACCCGAACCACCTTTTTAGCAGCCGTATTACTCGCTTTAGGCGGTTCAGCCTTCATCCCTGGTGCGATCACCAATAACGCGATGCCCAACAAAACAGGAGGAACAAACAGAGCCCTTTGTAACCAGCTATACCTAGTCATAGCGATTCCCTTACTATATATTAGCTTTTCCTTAATCAAAAGGTAGCACACCAACATAAGCGGATTTGCTTCCTTGATCTCAAAGTAAGTCAGGCCTCACAAATGGAGGCCTGATTGAATTGAGCTACTGATTGTTTTTGCCTTTGTCCATGGTATTTTTGGGGTTCACCATGCCTTGATGAGCATTAAACTCTTGTTGAGAGATAGCGCGATCCGCGTTGCTATCTAACGAAGCAAAACTGTGGCTTTGATTGATATTTTTCAACGTACGTCCCTCTTCTGCTCGCTGGGCAATACGTTCTGAGCGTGCTTGATTGAACTCGGCTTCGGTTATCTTGCCATCACCATCGAGATCAAACTGTGAAAATACTGGGCGTGACATATTGTTATTCATGCCTTTATTCATTCCACCAGCCATTGCTCCGAAGGCAATAACGATACCGAGTAACGCGATTATTGTGCTTTTGATTTTTATGACGTTTTCCTTCTCTTTGTTTCACTACTTAAGAACATACTAATATAAGTAAGATAACGTCATGTGATGTAAAGGCATGTAAAGATGGCTAAGTAGATATCGATTTACGTTCTTATCGGTTTGTAAGCGCAGCGCAACAGAAATTATGAAACTTATGCCGCTAGTACTCTGGTAAGAGTACAGGCATCTCATGTTGGTTTCATGCGCTCTAAACACGTCTTGGGGCAAAAATGAGTCACGCTACTGCCATACCAACCAAACATTTGAACTCCCCCACAAAAACAACACACAGCCCATCCTTCCTGCCCGACTCCTTGATTTCACCCCGCCTTGCCTGCGCGGTGAGCTGATATACCTAGGGGTCTGTTGCTAACAATGATAATTATCATGCGGAAAGAAAAAATCCAGAGTATCGAACTTGGCCGTGTGGTGGCGATCATCGCGATTGTTGCTATGCATGGGCAGCCATTTCTCTCCTACTGGCTATCGGATGGCACCCCATGGTTTGGGTACATTTTCAATCAGGCGACACGCTTTGCTGTGCCGCTGTTCTTTTTGATTTCGGGGTATTTGATTGCCCCTAAACTGGACGCCAACCCCATCGCGACGCTCAAAGCCTACAGCGCACCGCTACTGCGCCTTTTTGTTGTGTGGAGTGTGATTTGTCTTGTGATGCCGTTTAACCTCAATGTGGTGATGAAACAAGGGTACTTGGCCGATCGCATGGGCTACTGGCAGTTTTTACTCTCTACACCGCTTAATACCTTGCTTGAAGGCGGACTGGTGCACTTGTGGTTTATCCCGGCGTTGGTGTTAGCGGCGGCGATTGCGTCAGGGTTGGCGCACCTTTCCCAATCCCAGTGGTTGATTCCGTTAGCGTTGCTACTGTATGTCCACGGCGTTTTGGCAGGCAGCTATCAAGGGGTAACGGATCTGTGGTCGCCGTTTTTCACCCGTAACGGACCATTTTTCTCAACGCTCCTGTTCGCATTGGGCATCGTGATTCGCCGTCAACAATGGCGCGTGAGCAGTGCACAGGCACTGACGATGGCGGCGCTGGGGATGTTGGTTCATTTCGCTGAAGCGTACGGATTGTCGTTTTATGACCAGCCTTTCAACACCAATGATTTTCTGTTTGGCACGGCGCTGTGGGGAACGGGCTGTTTTCTCTGGTTATTGACCAAGCCTTCGCTCGGCCAAGGTCATTGGCTGACGGGGCTCGCCCGCTACGTGTTGCCGGTTTACGTCGCGCATTTACCGATGATGATAGTGATGTTCAACATCGCCGGGGCGTTGGAATTAGAGGGGTTGATGCGAGATGCCAGTATCTTTGTGGGTACACTCACTTTGACGTTTCTACTGGTGAAAGCCGTGGATGGCACCAAACTCAATACTTGGTTGTTCCGTTGATACTCAAGCGCCGCTGATACGCGGCGCTCTTATTATCTATCCGAGCAGTTTCGAGTACGGCAGCGCGATGAGGTTTAACACCATCAGCGCGGCCATGACGAAGAAGGTCAATTTCATTCCAGTGATACGGTGCTTTAGCGTATCGGATAAAATCGCTTTCGCGTGCAGCACTCGCCCAATCACAAACGCAATCCCCGCCAAATGAATAAAGCCGACATGCACACCGTTGTATTCCGCCAAGGCCATTAAAATCAGAGTGATCGGAATATAGTCAACCGCATTGCTGTGTGCGCTGCGAGCTAAAACCAGCGCTTCGACGCCGCCGTCAGCGTATTTTATGAGCTCTGCGCGTCGTTGTTTGATCACTTGCCACGCAAGCGAAATCAATAATCCGGCTAATATCACCGCGTATAGCGCCGTTACCATAGTGTGTCTCCTTGATTGATGTCATCTCTAACATAATGGGGAACGATGGATTATGCCAGCCGAAACAAAAGGCAGCGCCCAATGAACGCTGCCTTTTTCACATCACCGATCTAGGGTGGCTGTCACGTTAGTATGCACGTTAAGTGCACATGACGATGACATGCGTGTGCGATGCTTGCTTATACCACCTGACACTGAGTCCAGTCATAACGCAGCTCATGCCAATGCCCATCACGTTGGTAACGCACGACCACTTGCTCCGCTTGCCACTCAACATTAAGCCCTTGGTAGCGCCCGTCTAAAGACAAATCGTGCAGTACCGTAACCTGACACAATGTCGCTTGGCTTCTGAGCACACTGTAGGCCAAATCACTGGTGGCTGGGTTATCTGGGGCGTAGCCCGTGAGCAAGCCTAGCGGCGTGTCGCTGGCGATGAATTGACTGAATGTCGGCTGATCTTCAATCTCATAACGTAGCGTTAAGCCGCTCTGTTCTGCCAACCACTGGGTGTCTGTCATGCGGGCTAATGGGCCTTCAAGTGGATTGTCGATGGCCTCACCACGTTGAGCCAACTGGTGTTTTCCGCGCACGTGATAGGTCAAGTCTAGGTGCTGTTGGTGCGGGTTCTCGATGCGGTTAAGCTCGATCGCTGCATCGCCTAGCCAGAGTAAGGTACGACGAAAACGCACATCTTGGTACGCTTTGCTGTCCCAATGCTCCAGCGTGTGGCTATCGACTTGCGCTGGCGGCTTAGACCAATCGACTTGCGTATCAATCACCGTCAGTGCATCGCTCTGCTGATAGGCCAGCAAGGTCGGGTTGATAGGAGACTGGTTTTTCTGGTTCACGACTAAGGTGTTGTGCGTCGCGCTGTTTTTGTAGTAGCCGTAGTGCAGCTCAGCGCCGTAACCTGTGGTGCCAAGATCTGGCAGAATCTCTTTGCCTGCGCGGGTTAAGACCATGCCAAGGCGGTCATAGTGATCGTGCTCACCGCCATAGGGCGCGTGTTTAAGTAGCAAGGCGTTGTCTTGTTTGTCATCGTACACCAAGCTGATCCCAGCCTCTTTGGCGTGTACCGTGTGGCAGGCAAGCGGCGTCGCCTCCGGTAAGGTGTCTACGCCATAAAGCAGCGCATCAATGTTATCGCGCTCTATGTTTTGGTAGATGCTGCTGAGCATGCGTGCAAACGGCTCACATGGGGTTTGTCGGTAAGCAAACTCAAAAATGTGCGCATGGGTAAGCTGCTCTTGCCCTGCGATACAGTCATTAAGACGCGGGAAGGCGCCGGTGTTCATCACCAAACTGAGCGGGAAAGTCAGCAACTTGAGGTAATTCGGGTTTGAGGCGACCGAATAGGGCGTGTTGCACGCGATCTTCTCAAAATTCATTAACGCTTGCAGCGCGTAGTAGTGGTAGTGAATCGAGCCTTCAAACCACATTCCCTCACCCAAACAGCCATGATTGAGCTGATAGTGCAGGCCGTAATCGGTATTGAGCGCGAAATCGAGGTAACGCGAATCATCGAGAATCAGACCAATCACACCCACGGTGGCGTTGATTTTCATCTCATGGTTGTGCAACTGCGGAGTGCGGTATTCCATCAGGAACTCGGCCCCTTCACGCAACAGGCGCGTCTCAATTACCGCTTGTTGCTCTGCGCTGAGCGCTTCACGGATGAAATCATAACCTCGCGCCATATCAATATGGCAGTTGGCCTCACACAGGGTTTGCGCGTTGGCTTTGCCTGGCCCGTTGTACGGAATACCGCCGTGAATTTCGTAATCTGGGTAGTACTTGGCGTATTCAAGCAAAATCGCCGTGACTTTCTCAAGGTAGAGCGGCTCTTTGGTGATCTGCCACAGCAAGCCAAGGTCGTAACACGCTTTGGCGTTCAGACCGTTCATCCAGCGCCACCATGCGCCATCATAGGGTTCGCCGGTAAACTCTTTGCCGTCCACTGGGCAGCAGTGTGAGAGCGGCTTGTCGCGATCCCACGTCAAACGCACACCGTGCTCTGGGCAGTAGTAGTAGAGGTTCCACGTTGCGCGGCCATCGCACGGCACGAGGATATCGTTCTCGAGCACAATCTGATTATTGGATTTGAGCGCCTCAATCACCTTAGGGGTGGCGCGCTCGCGGATGAGGCCCATGTCAGAGTGAGAAAATTGAATCATGAAGACGTCTCCAGCTGAGTCGTTGAGAAGCCGAAATAGCGCTTGGCGTTGTAATAGCAAATGTTTTCAATCGTAGTTTTGAGCAGTGACTCATCGTAAGGAAGCTCACCCTCGCTGACCCACTTCGCCAACAGATCGCACAATACGCGGCGGAAATATTCGTGGCGGCTGAAAGAGAGCACATTGCGTGAGTCGGTCAACATGCCGACAAATCGCCCTAATGCGCCGAGGTTTTTCAGCGTCGTCAGTTGCGCCACCATGCCATCTTTGTGATCGTTGAACCACCACGCCGCACCGAACTGGATTTTACCTGCGGCGCGATCGCTGTCTTGGAAAGCGCCAGCCATGCAGCTCAGCACCGCGTTGTGGTTAGGGTTGAGATTGTAGAGCACGGTATTGGGCAGCTCGGCACTTTCATCAAGCGCACTGAGCAACTGCGCCAATGGCTGAGCAATCGACAAATCGTTGATGACGCTAAACCCGGTGCCACCACCCAGCGCCTGTTTGCGCCTTTGATTGACGTTGACCAACACGCCGATGTGCAGTTGCATGCTCCAGCCATAGTGGTGATAACGTCGGCCAAGCTCAATAAACAGACGAGTGCGCAGCGCCACTTGTTCAGACTCGCTCAGTGCTTGTCCACTGAGCAGCGTCGAGAAGGCTGCTTTGGCCTCTTCTGGCGTGCATGGTGTATACACCACCTGCGTTAAGCCGAGATCAGACAAGCGGCAGCCGAGCGCGTGGAAAGTCTCTATGCGCGCGTCAATGGCAGCAAGGTAGTCATCCCAGTGTTCGATTAGATTACCCGTCAGCGCCGCCAATTTCCCCGTCACCGTCTGCAGCGCAGCAGGGGTATCGAACGCCAGCAGCTCATCGGCGCGAAACGTCGGCAGCACTTGTACGGAAAAATCAGATTGCTTGAGCGCGGCGTGCGCGCTTAAATCGCTCAGCGGAGAGTCGGTAGTACAGAGCGTTTTAACCTTGAGCGAGGTCAGCACCTCGCGGGTGGTCAACGGCTGAGTCGCCAGTCGCTGTTGGCAATGTTGCCAAATCGCTTGCTCGTTGTCAGGGTTTATCAGCAAATCACACTCAAAAAAGCGCTTTAACTCAAGATGCGACCATTGGTAGAGCGGGTTACCGAGCAAGTACGGCACAGACTCGCACCACTTGGCAAATTTCTCAGCATCACTCGCCGCACCGGTAATAAAGTGCTCATCCACGCCGTTGCTGCGCATCCCACGCCACACATAGTGATCGCTGTGCAGCCAAGCTTCGGCCAAGTTTTGAATGGGGGTGTTGTCTAAGATGTCCTGCGCTTCCAAGTGATTATGATAATCAATAATGGGCATGGGCGCGGCGTAGTTGTGATAGAGGTGCTGAGCGAGTGTCGAGTTGAGGAGAAAATTGTCGTGAATATAGTGATTGTTCATTGAACCAGCCTTAAGTATTGAGCCTTAAGTTATGGCATCCCCCCAGCCGCGTGTGCGAGTGGGGTGAAAGCAACGAAAAGGCCAACCGATCGGCGGCTGGCCTTGGATTCGTCAGTCAGAATCAGTTCTTGTACTCTTCTGGTAGGTCTGCGATGTAGATTGCAGGCACACCTTCAAAGTCACTGGTGAACAGTACGCCATCGTCGTTTGGTGTGAACGATGGGTGTGGGTGAGTGATCTGACGATCACCGTCTAGCACGTCCCAAGAGGTACTGTGCTTAGCCAGTTTCGCAAAGCTCTTATTCTTGGTGTTCATGATGTATAGGAACGGGTCGTTCTCGATGTTGTAGCTTTCTGCGTCTGCCACATCCACCGGCGCATCACAGCCGTCACCCACCATCAAAGAACCGTCGAAGTTACTCATTAGGTGAGAACATGGTGGCATCACCATCACTTCTTCATTCTCAAGCGTTTCTGGGTTCGCTTTGTAGATCACGCGATCCGTTTGACCTTTGAAGTAAGACACGTAAGCCATTGCGCTGCCATCTGGAATCCAGAATTCGTGCGTGCAAGATTCGCCTTCTTCATGCTCTTTGATCTTACGAACGTTTGAGCCATCTTCGTTCACTAGCCACATACGTGCGTCAACCAGATCGTGTGGACCTTCGTGACAGAAGCCAACGGTTGAGTCGTCAAATGGACGGTAGATTGGGTGGCCTAGCCATGCGTTATCTTGGTGAACTACGTCCAACTCACCCGTTTCGATGTCCACTTTGATTAAGCGACAAGTTGGGTTGGTGTGGTAAAACTCAGCGAATTTTTCCCAAGAAGTCAGTGGTTGCCAATCCGCTTTAAGGATCTCAATGCCCACCAACTTAGTGCACTCTGAGTTTGCTACCCAAGTGCCGTAGCCTTTCCACTCTTCATCAACGGTGTAAACGACAGTTTCGTTTAGTGTTTCGAGGTCAACCTTCATCAGGTTGAGTTCGTTTTTCACGTAGAAGAAAGAGCGGTCGTCGTCAGAGATGAAACCGCCGAATGTATTATCGCCCGCACCTTCTGTCAGCTGAGTCGCTTGCTGAGTTTTTAAGTCCAATAGGTAGTAGTTGCGGTTGCCGTCAAAATCGCCAGCAAATAGGAGCTTTGAGCCATCCTTGGTGAAGCATTTCTGGTAGAAGTAGTTACGGTGACAAATCACATCAGTCGGTGTCAGACGCGTTACCTTCACTTGGGTATCGCTATCAACGAAGGTTTCAAAGCCCAGTTGAATCACATTACCTTTGGCCATTTTAAATTCTCCTAAATTCTTAATTGGTATAGCCACCTCCGAGGAGGTGGCCAATCATGATTTAAACGTGATTAGTTGGTTTGCTCAGTGAGCTTTTTTTCATCACCAACCTGAGCACTCTTCTTCAGTGCATAACCCACGGCGAATATAGCGGCCGCACAACAGGCGAACACGAAGCGTCCCCACAGTGGGTTTGGAATCAATACCATCAAGCTCAAGCCACCCGCCATGTAGATAACCAATGTACCTAGCTTGTTGCGCTGCATGCGGTCAACGATGTCTTGACCTTCAGACGCGACCACTTCAGTTTCCACATCGTTGAAGAACTTCTCAGTTTCCGCCAACTGCGTGTCTGTCTCTTCTTTGTAGAACAAGGTGGTTGCCCAGAAGAAGCCCGCGGTTAGGAATAGGTGCGCTGCGATAGTGATCATCGTACGCATCTCAGAGATTTCACGCCCTGTTAGATCCGTCATGCCGAACCAGCCGCCAACCACTTGTGGTGTGAACACGTTGATCACAGACCAAGAGACCAAACCACCGAATACTACGGTTGCCCACGGTGCCCATTTTGGCGTTCTACGGATAATCATACCGAAGAATAGAGGAACAAGAATTGGACCTTGTAGCAAGGTAGACACTTGCATCATTAGGTCAAATAGGCTGAGTTCTTTTAGAGATGTGAAGAACTGCGCCATCATGATAACCATTAGGCCGTTCGCGACACACACTAGCTGACCCGCGCGTAATAGTTCTTTGTCAGACGCTTTACCTTTACGAACGATCGTTGCGTAGAAGCTGCGGACAAAGATACCTGAGTTACGGTTTAGTGCTGAGTCCATTGAAGACATGGTCGCAGCAAATAGACCCGCCATCAGCAGACCAACAGTACCCACAGGCATGATTTCACGAGCAAAGACTAGGTAAACCGCATCGCTGGCTTTCGCGCCAAGTGCTGGGTACTGAGCCGCTGCATCTGGGAACACAATCGCAGTTACCCAAGGTGGGATGAACCAAATCACCGCACCTGCAAGCATCATTGCGCCTGCCATTAACGCCGCTTTGGTTGCGTTGTTTGAGTCTTTTGCGTTTAGGAAACGGTAAGAGTCTTGCATGTTGTTGATACTTTGCAGCTGTTTCACCACAAAGAACAGGAACACACAGATCGTCATCAGTGGGTAGTTCATGTCAGGACCAATGAAGAAGCCTGATGGGAACTCAGTAATGATCTCACCTGGGCCACCGATGTAAACCAGCGCCACGATTGCACACGCAATCGAAATGATCGCGATAACCAAGGTTTGAATGAAGTCCGATGCCACTACGCCCCAAGCACCACTCAATAGAGAGATGATCAGAACCGCAATACCGGTTGCCCAGATAGTGGTGATGATGTCAGCGTCAAATACCGCTGAAGCGAATACGCTCAGACCGTTTAGCCATACACCGCCGTTGATCACACTAAGAGGGATGATAACCCAAGTGAAGAACTGCTCGTTGGTGTTACCAAAACGACGACGAATACCTTCCGTTGGGGTGTCGACACGCATTTGGCGGAAACGCTTAGCAAAGTAGAGGTAAGCCACGACGTACGCCATGATGTTACCGAAGAATACGCCCAGTACCGCAAAACCATCATTGAAGGCTTTACCGGCTGCGCCTGTGAACGTCCAAGCAGAGAACTGCGTCATAAACGCCGTTGCACCTACCATCCACCACAACATTTTACCGCCCCCGCGGAAGTAGTCACTGGTGCTGTTGCTCGCCATCTTTTTGAATAGCAAACTGATCGCCACCATTAGGCCGAAATAGCCCACGATGACAAGATAATCAAATTCCATAGCAGAACCTCGAAACACTGTTTTAATTTAAGTGTATTGTAGTTTTGTATTACGTTTAGTTCCGTGACCAAAATCGAAACATCGGTTCATAAACAAAATAATCGCGTCAAACATGATCTAGATCACTAGCTATCCGACGCTAATTAAGTTTTTTATTTATCAATAACGGTT
Organism: Vibrio sp. R11-SG3-ISO3-SZ; assembly: GCF_059834345.1. Taxonomy (NCBI): domain Bacteria; kingdom Pseudomonadati; phylum Pseudomonadota; class Gammaproteobacteria; order Vibrionales; family Vibrionaceae; genus Vibrio; species Vibrio sp. R11-SG3-ISO3-SZ. The sequence goes on along the minus strand of NZ_JCBDGX010000090.1, from coordinate 9,955 downwards.
AAAACGTCATCACTTGATGTCAAAGGTAAGACAAAAGGGGCGGCGATGCCCCTTATTCAGTCAAAAATGTGGCTTATTGCATGAGTTTTTTCAGCTCAAGCGCTTCAGCCATGCCTGGTATCGCTTGCTGAGTATCCACCACGCTTAGGCGACGCATCTCAGCCAGTGCGGCCATATCGACCGCTTCACCCGCTGCGTTTTTCGTTACGCCATCTTGGATGAACAGGTTGTCAGCAGAGAAGTCACTGTTAACCACATCGTCATAGCGGCTTTCAGTTTGGAAACGGTAAGATATGTTGCCAGTAAACTCGCCTTGCTTGATGCTGTCTGAGTATGGGCTCTTGCGGAACAAGTAGTTGAAGCGCTTGTTATCAATCGCTAGGTTGTTGCTCAGCGTGATCGCACCTGGGTTAAAGTTGTCCGTAAAGCCGTCCATGTTGTTGTTGAACGACAAGCTGTTCTTCACGACGTGTGGAACAGGGATACCTTCACCACCCAACTTGAAGCCGTTACCGATGGTGCCGCCTTTGTTTGGCACATCAAGGGTACGACCATTGTTGAACGCGATAGAATCGACAATGGTCACGGCACCATTCGGGCCATCTTCAACCTTGTTGAACAGATCCCAACCGTCATCGATGTTGTGGTGAGAGAGACAACGGATGAAGGAGTTGCCATCACCGATACGCATTTTCGCAGCAAAGCCGTCCGCGTTGATTTGTGATGAATCCATGTTGTTGTAACTTTCACTGTCGATCACTGTGTTGTAGCTCGCCCATAGCGCGCGACCAATGTTCTCTGGTGAGGTGATTTGGAAACCGATGTCTGGCGCGCTGTGCGTCACGACTTTCTCAAACGTGTTGTGGCTGCCGTGAACAATCAAACGCGCACCCGCCACTTCAATGCCTTCTACGTGCCAGTGGCTCGCGTCATGGTTAAAATCACCCACAAAGCGAACTTTGCCTTCTGGCGCAGTGAGGTACTTCATTTTCTCAGCGGTACCGCTGACCGTGATTGGCAGAGTGATCTCTTGGTAGTCACCCGGTAGCAGCGTAATGGTGCCACCTGCTGGAAGCAGCTCAACTGCGCTTGCCAGATCCAATGGTGACGCTTGAGTGCCCTCGCCGTTCGCTTTGCCGTTTGGCGCAACAACAATCTGCTCTGCGTTAGTGAGCGCTTGCTTAGCGACTGTGAAGGTTTCAGTCATTGCTTCTAGCGATGGGCGTGTACGTCAACGTGAATTCAGTGTTCGCCGCAGCCAGTTTTACCGTGTGGTTGAACAGCTGACCCGCTTCGACTTTCGCAGACGTAATCACTTTGCCCGCTTGCGCTAGCTCAAATTGGCCAGTGTAGTTCGCACGCGCTTGCACTGGGTAAACGTCGCTGACTGTACGTGGTGAAGACGCCACTTCTAAACGCGTCGCCACTTGCTTGGCTTGGTAGGCTGGCGCATCAATGTTTTGCGCAGGAGAAAGTGCGAGCTCAACGTTGCTAACGTGAATCTTCGCATTACGTGAAGCAAAGAAACCGACAAATTGGCTCTCGCCATTTTGCATTTCAAGAATATTCGCATTGGCACCTTTCACGTCATACTCTTCTGAGATATGACCGTTTTGGTAGCCCACTTTGAAGCCTTCGTTGGTACGAGTCAGGCTCATGCGGTACGCATCTTTGCTCACGTAAGGCACGCCTTCCACGTAATCCACGCGGCTCAGGCGGTTACCTGCAGTGCCCCAAGGTTGGTAAACACCTTCACGGAAAGACGCGTTGATGTTGGTCATACCATCGTTGGTGCGCGTGTGTGAGCTCATGAGGTTCATCACCATGTTTGACGCCGAAGGGAACTCTTCGTGGCCCTCTGGTTGTGGCATCAGACGCTCTGCGCCTACAATGTCACGAACCATGATGCCTGCGCCTTCCTGGCGGTTAGGTGTTGCGCCCGTCTCTGGGCCTAATTGTTCAAGTTCGATGTCAGCAGTCAGGGTGAAATTGTAATCGGTTGGAATTTCCGTGTAGTAGAAAGTGATCCCTTCATGCGAGTTCGCCAGTTTGCCCTCACGGCTTTCCACCGTAAATTGGTCAGCGACTGGGCCCGGTTGAACCAACTCGCCGTTAACTGTTACTTGGTTGACGCCGACCTTCTCAGGCAGGATAGTCGAACCAAAGTTCAAGTCTGTCGACTGACCAAAGGTCGCCGCTTTCCAAACCAGTTGGTCAGCAGTCAGTTCACTCGCAATCGCTTGTGGTGCCAACGCCATGGCAACGCACAGGGCAAGAGTCTGTTTTCTCATTTTATTCACCAATATTGAAACATTGTTTTGATTTGGGGCTTCTGGCGCACACTTTACTCGTTCTAGAGAGGGGTGAGAAGCAAAAAACCAATAAAATGCGATCTTAGAAACGGCGTTTCATTTTTATACAAACACTACTTATCAGTGGCCAAAAGACATAAAAAAAGCACCCATTCATCTGGGTGCTTATTTAGCTAGATTCGCTGGGAATGGTAGAGCTCAAAGGCTCTCCTCTTCCCTTAGCAATCTGTGATTAGTCGATTAGAGACTTCACGTATTCTGCGATTTCTGGCACTTGGCAGTTAGAGAAGAAACACTCTTGGAACTGCGCGCTGCCCACTGCTTGCTTAACAAGATCTTGGTCAATCGCACGTAGAGACTCAACCACGTCTTTACATACTGCTGCTTTCACGTTGTTTAGGATAGCCGCGTTTGCTTGCTGAGGTGCAGCACGCTCGATTGGGTAACCTTCGCCACGAGCGCCTGTGAACGCTTTTTCGAAGATGTAACGAACGTTCAGTTCACCAGCCCAACCAAAGCCTTTTGCGAACGCTAGAGAAATCGCGTTGCCGTTGTTGATTTGGTTGAATAGGAACGCGTCAGATGGCTCTAGGCAGTAACCACAAACAACACCTGGGTGTAGGTTGCTTGCCATTAGTGCGCCTTGACCAGTACCACAACCCGTTACGATGAAATCCACTGCTTTAGAGTTCAGTAGGATGCTCGCTTGGATACCTAGGTGGATATACGTTAGGTGATGATCGTTTTCGTCAGTCATACCTACGTTGAATACTTCGTGACCTAGACCACCAGCAACCGTGTTTAGCTCAGCAGCAACCATAGCGTTTTTAGGTGCTTGGCTGTTTTCCATAGTTAGTGCAATTTTCATTGGATTCTCCTGCGGCGAACCGCGTAACTAATTTTAAAACTTATACGAAATCTTTGCGCATTGGCGTGAAGTTATCAATCAACACACCCGCTTCTAGACACACACAACCGTGCTCGATGTTTGGCTCTTTGTACATGGTGTCGCCCGCTTCAACGATTTTCTTCTCATCGCCAATAGTGAATTCGAACTTACCAGACAGTACGTAAGTCAACTGCTCATGTGGGTGGTTGTGCATTGAACCAACAGCACCTTTTTCAAAGTGCACTTCAACGGCCATCATGTTGTCACTGTGCGCAAGCACTTTACGTGAGATACCGTCACCTAGGTCTTCTAGTTGGATGTCTTTGTTGTATACGAACATGGGTCTTCTTTCTCTTCGTTATCGACAAGCTTCACTTTCTTTTGCTCTCTGAGCAATTTTGCTGTGGTCATTAAGTTAACGCTGATCAGCGTCATTTCCAGCAGCGTTCCACCCATCGATCCTATGATGAAATTATTGGCCAGCCAGCATAACGCCCCGACCAAAAAACCGATTCTCATCGCCACGCCCTTGAGGACAAACACCGAGAATGTCCCGATGACAGTGCCCAAAATTGGCCAGATGTCCTGTGGCGATTCCATAATATAGAAACCACTGGCCATACTTATGGCGATGAAGATTGCTGCGACTCTTTTCGATGAAACGTAAATAGCGGTGGCCGTTCGAAGCGCTGAAAGCACTGAACTGACCACCGATACTAAAGAGCCAAGCAAGAAAAAATGCAGTAGATGGTTTAAATGAAAAACCAACATCAAAATCTTCAGCTTCTTATCGTCTTTCTGATAAAAGGTACATACCCCTAAGAAAAAGCTTAAGAATCCAAGAATTTGTGCAATCGTGTTTTGTTCCACGCGATCTACTCATTTTTCAGCGCCTAACCAAGGTTAGGCGCTAGATTGCTAATTAGCGAGCTAACCAACCACCGTCTACAGCAACAGTGTAACCGTTGATGTAAGAAGCAGCGTCAGACGCTAGGAATACACATGGGCCAGCAACGTCCTCTGGCGTGCCCCAACGGTCAGCAGGGATACGCTCTAGGATAGCGGCGTTGCGATCTTCATCCGCGCGTAGTGCTGCTGTGTTGTTTGTCGCCATGTAACCCGGTGCGATTGCGTTCACGTTGATGTTGTGACGAGCCCATTCGTTTGCCATTGCGCGAGTGATACCCATAACCGCACTCTTAGATGCAGTGTAAGAAGGTACACGGATGCCGCCTTGGAAAGAAAGCATAGAAGCGATGTTGATGATCTTACCGCCAGTGCCTTGAGCAATAAACTGACGCGCGACTGCTTGAGACATGAAGTAAACCGTTTTCGAGTTGATGTTCATCACGTCATCCCAGTTTTGCTCTGAGAAGTCGATCGCATCTTCACGACGGATGATACCTGCGTTGTTTACTAGGATATCCACTTTACCGAATTCAGTCACAGCGCTGTCGATGATGCTTGGGATATCGTCTTGTTTTAGTAGGTTAGCGCGAACATCTAGGAACGTGTAACCTGCTGCATTCATTTTTTCGATGGTTTCAGTTGGTTCAACGTAGTTAACACCAACAACTTTACAGCCTGCTGCTGCAAGACCTAGTGCCATACCTTGACCAAGGCCAGTGTCACAACCCGTTACGATAGCAACCTTACCTTCTAGGTTAAATGAATTAAGAATCATGTTTATTCCTCAAAAGCTGTCAAATTAACGTTCATTACGATGGCTCGCCATCCTGTGACGCTAATATAGCAATTTTTAAAACCGCATTTCAATTATTTTTAAAACAGACTTTCAAAAAGCATGACCTAGATCGTCTTTTTGTATGACAAATAGCTGCGCGGTTTCAAAATTTTAAAAACGTTTTTTGAAAATAATCTGGCGACTCATCGTCTCATAGGTATAATCACCCCTAGACAAATATAACTAGGGTAAAGAGATGGAAAAGAACACCCAACCTGAAGCCGTATCCTCGGTTCTCAAGGTATTCAACATTCTTCAAGCATTGGGCGAGCAAAAGGAAATTGGTGTTTCAGAGCTATCACAGCGTCTGATGATGTCGAAAGCGACAACGTACCGATTCCTGCAAACCATGAAAACGTTAGGCTATGTGGCACAAGAAGGTGAAGCGGATAAATACTCCCTCACCCTGAAGATGTTTGAGCTCGGCGCGAAATCACTCGAATACGTCGATCTGATTGAACTGGCCGATAAAGAGATGAAGTACATCTCGCAGCAAACCAATGAAGCGCTGCACTTAGGTGCCCTTGACGAAGACGGCATCATCTACATTCACAAAATAGACTCCAACTACAACCTACGCATGCAATCACGCGTCGGTCGTCGTAACCCTCTCTACAGTACTGCGATTGGTAAGGTATTGCTGGCGGAGCGTGATGAGAGCTTCGTACGCGATATTCTGGCAAATGTGGAGTTTGTTAAACACACAGAACGCACACACGAAAATGTTGATCAGCTCTTATCTGAGCTTAAAAAAGTGCGTGAACTGCATTTTGGTCAAGATAACGAAGAGCAAGAGCCAGGTCTGCGCTGTATCGCTGCGCCAATCTACGACCGTTTCGGCACGGTCATCGCTGGCGTTTCGATTTCGTTCCCGACCATTCGTTTTGATGAAAAGCGCATGTCTTACTACATTGAGCTGCTACACAATGCCGGCCGCAATATTTCTGAGAAGTTGGGTTTTAACGGCTACCCTGTGAAATAGTTCCCGCTACAGATAACGAACAACGCCCACTCGATTTACACATCCTGTGGGCGTTTTTGATCGCAGCGTTCGTCACTGCAACACTCGGCACGCAAAAAGCGGATCACCTGATCCAAACATTCATACTCCGCAACGCAATACAAAGTGCGCCCTTCTCGGCGTTGGCTGAGCAATCCCGCCGATACCAAGCTAGAGATGTGATGAGACAAAGTAGAGCCCGGAACAGATAACCGCTCCTGAATTGCGCCCACAGCCACCCCTTGATAACCCGCCTTAACGATGGTTTTGTATATCGCCAATCGAGTTGGATGGCCCAATTCTTTTAGCGCTTTGGCAACCGATTCCAGTTCCATAATTCACTCCACAGAAAAACATTTCCATTATTGTGGAACTATTGCGTATTTGCAATCGCAAAAAAGGCAGCGAACGCTGCCTTATGACTGAAATCGCGACTAGCACTACAGTGCTCGACTGCGGGTAGGTAAGAAGACCTCACCCAGCATGCAGCGTACGCTGCCGCCACCGATGGATTCGATGGTCGAAACATCAAACGCCAGCACCTTACCGTGGCTAGAGAGTTGCGCCAATTGCGCGGGCTCAAACGCCTGATAGGCCGATTGCGACATGGCAATCACCTTGTCACCATTGATGGTTTCAAGCTGAAGAAGGTTGCCACAAAACTGGTTCATCTGTTCCAAGCTGATTGAAATCACCTGTTTGTCTTTTGCCAAGGATTTCAAAACAAAACGGCGCTCGAACTCAGGGATCACTTCATCACAGATGACGCAAAAGCCTTCACCAATCGCCATCATCACATTGGTGTGATAGATAGGGTTGCCTGACGGCAACGCGGTTTGAAATGACACCACTTTAGGGTAACCAATACGCTCCGCGTAATCCTCCAACACTTCACGATCACAGCGCTGCGACAATGCCGCATAAATGGTGCGATTGATGTGATCCATCACCATGACACCCGTGCTTTCAAGGTGCGCGCCATGCTCAAGGTAGCTCACCAAGCTATCTTGTTGAGTCACGCTTCTTCCCGCAGCTTGCAGCGCATCGACCAGCGCTTTGGGTCTTACTTCCTGTTGGCGATTTTGGCAAGCCATTGGGAAGGTATAGAGCGTGCCCTCAGCTGTGGTGCTGAACCAGTTATTGGGAAAGACCGCATCTGGCGTCTCTATCTCAGAGGTGGGGTAGTCAAACTCAATCACCTGAACGCCCGCAGCACACAGCTTCGACACCATAGCGTTAAACTCCGCCATCGCCTTGCGGCGAATCGCGCTCGTTTCAGCCTGAATGACATGCTGAAATTCATTGTCTTTGGCGGTTTGCGCGTTAAAAGCAAACTCTTTCGGTGGCACCATCACAACGCAGTTCGCGTTCTGTGCCTGTAACATGTCGTTATTCGCTAAGGAATTCACTACAGATTGCTGTTCCAACATGATGACCAACTCGCATTTTTCCACTTGATAAAGCCAATTGTAGACATAATGTTAAACAAAAAATCACTGAAATCACGCAGTACAACGAGTGTAAATCAGTAATATTTTCTGAATATACTTTTCAATGCAGCAAATGTTACTGCCACCAGCGCAACTCAGAGTTTCAGCATGAATAATATGCACAAATAAGAATATCGCACTGGTTACATTCTGATTACTAACGCGTTACCATTGCGTATCCTTTCATATTGAGCCATTTTTGCCTTTAGGAAACACGCATGTTTAACAAGTTTGAGCAGTGGACACACCCTTTTCCACGTCAAGAGCCAGACCAGCCGCCAATGGGCATTTGGGCCTTTTGCCGCCACTACACCCGAGGTTTTGAAAAGCCACTGCTGCTCATGTCAATTCTGTCAATGATCGTCGCGGTGGTAGAGGTGTCGCTGTTTGGTGCAATGGGCAATCTCGTCGACTGGTTGACGCATAGCGACCCTGCGACATTCTGGCAAGAGAACCAAACGCAGTTACTGTTTTACGCGGCGCTGCTTCTTATCATCATGCCATTGCTGATCTTGGCGCACTCTTTGGTCATCCACCAGTCACTGCTGGGTAACTACCCTATGGCTATCCGCTGGCTAGCTCATCGCTATTTACTCAAACAAAGCCTGACCTTCTATCAAGATGACTTTGCCGGCCGAGTGGCAACCAAAGTCATGCAAACGTCCCTTGCGGTGCGCGAAACCGTGATGAAAACCATGAACGTGTTTGTTTATGTCGCGGTCTATTTTACCTCCATCGTCGTGCTCCTCGCTCAGGCAGACTGGCGCTTGATGATCCCGATGCTGATTTGGTTATGCTGCTACGTGGGGATTCAGCTCTATTTTGTGCCAAAGCTGAAAGATATCGCGTCACACCAAGCCGATGCGCGTTCCACCATGACAGGACGCATCGTCGACAGTTACACCAATATCGCCACCGTCAAATTGTTCTCCCACAGTCAGCGGGAAACCGACTACGCCGAAACTGGGATGCGCGGCTTTTTGGATACCGTCTATCACCAAATGCGCTTAGTCACAGGATTCAATGTTGCGGTAGAAATCACCAACTATGTGTTGGTCTTTACTATCAGTACGCTCTCAATCGTACTGTGGATGAACGATGCCGTCAGCGTCGGGGCCATCGCCATCGCCATTGCCCTCGCGCTGCGCATTAACGGTATGTCGATGTGGATCATGTGGGAAGTGGGCGCGCTGTTTGAAAACATGGGCACCGTGGTGGATGGGATGAAAACCCTCTCAAAACCGGTGGATATCCAAGATGCGCCCAACGCCAAAGCGCTCAATGTCACTGATGGCGAAATCAAGTTTGATAACGTGAGCTTTCACTATGGTGATAAAACTAAAGGAGTGATCTCTCACCTTAATCTGACCATAAAACCGGGTGAAAAAGTGGGTCTGGTGGGCCGCTCTGGCGCAGGAAAATCCACCCTAGTGAACCTTCTGCTGCGTTTTCATGATGTCGAAAGTGGCCAAATCACCATTGATGGCCAAGCGATCAATGCGGTAACCCAAGACTCGCTGCGCAGTAACATCGGTATGGTGACGCAAGACACCTCCCTGCTGCATCGCTCTATTCGTGACAACATCGTTTACGGCAACCCTGAAGCCAGCGAGGAAGCGCTGTTACGTGCCACTCAACAGGCGCACGCGCATGAGTTTATTGAAACCCTGAGTGACCCTTTTGGCAATACGGGTTACGACGCGCAAGTCGGTGAGCGAGGGGTGAAACTGTCTGGCGGGCAACGTCAGCGTATCGCTATTTCTCGCGTACTGTTAAAAGACGCGCCATTACTGATTTTAGATGAAGCCACCTCAGCACTCGATTCGGAAGTCGAAGCGGCGATTCAAGAGAGTTTGAATGAGCTGATGGAAGGAAAAACCGTCATCGCTATTGCGCACCGACTCTCGACCATCGCTGCGATGGATCGCCTTATCGTCCTCGACCAAGGTCAAGTCGTCGAGCAAGGCACCCACCAAGAGCTGATCAGTGCCGGAGGGATCTACTCGCAGTTGTGGGCACATCAAACCGGCGGTTTTATTGGCGATAATGAGACGCTTGATGAGGCCTCATCGAAATAACTCGCTCATTGATTCTCTTTGCGAGTTATTCCCTAGCGGACCTTATCTTTTACGAGATTTGTCTTTAACGGGATTTGGATTGCTTATCTTGATACATGCGCTTGTCGGCCAGTTCGACAAGCTCTTGTATCGACAGTTTAGCGTTGGAGCTGGCAGAGGTAATGCCCACGCTAAACTCTATTGCATAGGCATGACCGCTGCGTTGATTGTACGCCTCTATTGCCTGCTTAAACCGCTCTATCACCACAGCCGCAACCGGCTCTGACGCGCCAGACATCAACACAACAAACTCATCACCGCCAATACGAGCAAACACATCGGACTCACGAAAGGAGTCTCGCATCGTCGCAGCAAACGCTTTGAGTAGCGCATCCCCGGCACTGTGACCGTGGGTATCGTTGATGTGCTTAAAGTTATCGAGATCAAAATAGGCCAAGGAGAG